>JAAENI010000038.1 GCA_024224595.1 Hyphomicrobiales bacterium | reverse complement strand
CCGCTGCCTGATCCCCCGACAATTCCAAGAATCTCACCACGATTAACATCAAGTGACAGGCCATCAATGATCGTTGTATCACCAAATCGAACTGTCAAATCCGTTACACTAACTATCGACTTTCGCTCAACATTTGGCTTTTTCATTATCTACATTCCGATCGCTGAGAAAAACATTGCAAAAAGACCATCCAGAAAAATTACCATGAAAATAGATTTAACAACCGACCGAGTGGTGTGAATTCCCAATGAGGTAGCACTGCCTTTAACCTGCAGGCCTTCTGTACAAGCTATCACCCCGATAACGATGCCCATAAAAGGTGCTTTGATCATGCCCACCAGAAAATGATCGACGGATATCGCAACTTTCAACCGGTCAATATAAAATTCAGGATTTATGTCGGCATAAAAAATTGCGACCAACGCCGCACCTGACAGCGCTGCCATGGAACCAATAAAAGTCAAAATCGGTAATGCAATCACCAAAACCAGAATTCTGGGCAAAATCAGTATTTCTACCGGGTCATATCCCATCGTCTTGAGTGCATCCAGTTCCTCACGCATTTTCATGGTACCAAGTTCGGCTGTATAGGAACTGGCTGTACGACCGGCAATCACAATCGCCACCAGCAAAACACCCAGTTCACGCATGGTCAAAAATCCCACCATGTCGACGACATAAGGGGCCGCGCCAAACTTCGAGAAGTGAAAAAATCCTTGTTGTGCGATTATTGCCCCGATAATAAATGTGATTAACAAAACAATCGGCAGTGCTTTCCAGCCAACACGATCAAACTGATGAATTGTTGAAGTCAACCGAAATATCCGAGGACGGACGATTACTCTTCCCACGACATTCACAATGGCACCAAATACAACTATAAATGTAATAACTTGATGCCAAAAATCGACAACAGTTCGAGCAAATACTGGAGTCCAAAACCCAAATGCCGGTGGGGAAATAGTTTTGCTGGTAACTGTCTGATTGACTGCTTCCATTTCCTTGAACAAAGGTAGGCTATGATCCATCAACCCGGAAACCTTGATTGGCCGCTCTTGGCTGGCCAAATCACGGCAAAAACGTTCGACCAGCCAGGCACCAAAAGTGTCAAACTCGGTTACAGCGGACAAATCCAACTGAATGACTGCCGCATTTTTTACCTGATTCTCCAGTTCCAGGAGCAAATTTTCAAGTTGATTGGCATTGGGAGCAGTCCACGGACCTGTTGCATGAATTTGAAATTGTCCGGGTCCATCAATAACGCTCATAAAATTATTTGAATTCATTGGCAACCTCTCAATTTTTATTGACGCGAAAAGTCACCCCGGACGTCCACGGCAATTTTTTTACTGGTTGGCAAAAGATGACAATTTGAAGGTCTTACCTCCTCGAAAGCTTCATTTTGACATTTTGAAGAGCAACGCCTTGGGTTTTGATTGAAATATTCTGGTTTGATCTCGAATACTGAATCACCATATTTCCCAAAACATTACCCGCTATATGGAAGGTAATTTTCTTCTCGCCGATTTTCCCTGCAATTGTACCCAAAGCCCTATATGTTTCTTCTTCCCAGACACCCAGCAGTCTGCCTCCATTTGCCGAAAGTCGAGCTTTCATGTTGATCGTGTTAAAGTTACTTTTGCAATTGATCTGCAAACGAAGCTGACTGGAGGAACCGGAATAATTGGCTTTACAGCTCAGTCTTTCCTTGCTGCCATCTTTTAGCGACATTTTTCCAGAACCGCCCCAATTGCCTCTCAAATTTGCGAACGGGTCATCGTCGGCAGCGATAGCCGGCCAAATAGAAATCGCCATAGTCAACATACAAACGCATATGCTCAACAAATGTGGTTTGAAAAGTTGGCTGTTGCCGATGGATTTCATGACGGTGAAGTTCCTCAATCTAGAATTTACATATTTGATAACACGCATTGCATTCAGGACGCTTTGCTCTTCGAAAATGAGTGATGAACAAAATCCATTCACAACATCAAATCTCAAATCCCCGGAATTAGTCTCCCATTTCAAACAGTTTATAAAGTGGCAATACCCCAACACTAACAGCGCACGTGAGGATAACCTTTGATTTTGATCAACTGTATCAAGGGGATTGAATTTGAAGAACCAACTGAAAAAGTTGCGCTCAAACAATATCACTCAATAAATACCCGACCAGATACGCGCAGCCTGCTGCAACCATGCCGATGATGAATGTTTCAATTCCAGATCGCCACCATGGCGCCAACGCCCACCGGCTTTTTACCGCACCAATTAGAAAAAATACCATGCCAGACATTGTCAGGGAGATCACAAACACATCTGATTCGAAAAAAACAAATGGAAGAAGTGGCACCGAACCACACAATACAAAGGCCAAAAATGTTGCAATTGCCGATGATACTGGAGAACGCAGACTTGCAGCAAGACCATATTCTTCATTCAACATAAAATTGATCCAGCTACTTTCGTCCGACGAAATGGCGGTAACTGCATCTTCAAGATTTTCCCCGGTCAATCCTTTTGCAGCAAGAATTTGTCGAATTTCCTCTCTTTCCCCCTCAGGAAAATTCTCTATATGGCGTCTTTCAACTTCTCGAATTCTTTCTCGATCATCAATTTCTGTTTTGGTGGCGCTGTAATTGCCCGCGGCCATCGACAAGCCATCGGCAAGGAGGTTAGCGACTCCTAATATTATTATTATTTTTACTGATAATTGTGCACCGATTACCCCGGTTACAATGGCAAATGTTGTAACGGTGCCATCAATGCCACCATAAACCCAATCACGGATATAATTCGGTTTTTTATCCTGCGCCAGTCTTTGGCTTATTTCCTGCACGCCATGCCTGTGCTCAAGTTCCATCAGATTTCCAAATGTAGTTTTAGGGTGGAAGTGTATTTCCGAAACGGGGTCATTGAATGGGATATACAAATACTCCAGACTAAATTGATTATTATTGACCCAAATCAAGGTTGACGGCTTTTGGAAAGCCTATGTAATTATCGAGTTCACCATTCAAAGGCAGTGAACTTGAGGTGCTGGAACTAGCGCACTCAAGATGCCTGACACATTATTTCAGATGGAACTCATAATAACGGTAACACGACAATTTGTGAGACTGCTAACAAAAAAGCTATTGGCAAAACAAATAAAACGATGAAATATAGTTTATTGAGGCAAATCCAGAACAGGTGGCGCAATGTCGTATAAAACCATACTCGTATGCCTAAGCACTTCTGAAGCGGCCAAGCAGATATTGCCCCTCGCTTGTAATATTGCGCGCCGGTTTGATGCCCATTTGATCGGCATTCACACATTGCCTTCGATCATTATTTATCCTGGCATTGCCATGCACATCGACCCCCCACAGTTTCATGACTTTAATGTGAGAATGGATAACCAGAACAAAATTATTGAGAAATTATTTGAAGAGCATGTTTCCAAAGAATTATTTCCCAGTGAGTGGCGCTCCTTGCCAGCCCAGGATGCCAATGCTAGCGCACAGTTAATTCACAGCGCCTTTCGGGCCGATCTGGTAATTGTTGCCAAATCCGATGCGGACTCTGACAGGTTTGATCAATCCAATCTTCAAAAAGATCTAATCTTAAATAGCGGCCGACCGGTTTTAATGGTTCCACCTTCTCACGGCGACAAGCCCATAGGTTCACAGATCCTTCTGGCCTGGAATGCCACACGGCAAGCTTCCTCGGCTGCCCATGACAGTCTGCCATTTCTCAAATCAGCTGAACAGGTAAATATTTTAACCATCAGCCAAAATAACGGACAATCCCAAGGCATTGATACTGAGGGCCATGAAATATCGGCAAGTCTGGCACGCCACGGCGTAAAACCGGAAATAATACACGTTGATCAGACGAGAGACACTATGGGAGAAGAAGTTTCATTCCAGGCCCATATAAATGGTTGCGATATGGTTGTGATGGGAGCCTTCGGACATTCCCGTCTTCACAGTATATTCTTTGGGGATGCCACGAGACATATGCTGGGCAAGGCAGATTTGCCAGTTCTTTTTTCTGGCTAAAATGTACGACTTTAATAAACATCAATATTTTCCGCTCATCCAGTTTGTCATATCAGTCGATCCCAACAAAGGAAAACTCAGGTGAAACCGAATACGAATGCACCGGAAAATACCCAACCGGTCGCACCTGATTCAGAGCCGCAATTGCGTCGGGTCATCGGTTTGCCGCTGCTGGTTTTATACGGTCTGGGGATTACAATCGGTGCAGGAATTTATGTTCTGATCGGTACCGCGGCATCAATAGCAGGCGAATATGCACCCACATCATTTTTGTTTGCTGCGTTCGTGATGGCATTCAGTGCTGCCAGTTTCGCCGAGTTTTCTGGCCGCATCCCGCAAAGTGCCGGTGAGGCAGTTTATGTTGATGCCGGGTTTGGTCAAAACTGGCTGACACTGGCAACCGGCCTGTTCATCGTTTTTTCTGCTACTATCGCCGGAGCGGCTATAAGTATCGGTTGCGCTGGATATGTTGGCTCAATTGTTGCGTTGCCTCAAGCGCTGATCGTTGCTGTGATAGTCGTTCTCATGGGCCTTCTGGCGGCACGTGGCGTAATGGAATCTGTAATGTTCGCCGGAATTCTTACGGTCATCGAAATTCTTGGTCTGGTCATTATCATAATTTCCGGTTATCTGCATGACCCTTCTATGTTCGGCAAATTTTCAAGTACAATTCCCTCTTATGATAATACCGTGGCTTTGACAGGTATATTCGGTGCCAGTCTGGTGGCATTTTTCGCCTTCATTGGTTTTGATGACGTAGTCAATCTTGTCGAGGAGACCAATAACCCAAAACGCACTATGCCCTGGGCGATTGTGATATCATTACTTGCGGTAACAGTAATCTATTTTTTGGTAGTGTTTGTTGCCGTCCAAAGCGTTTCAATTGACGAACTTGCAGAATCTACAGCACCGATCGGATTATTGTTTGAACGCCTTACCGGCATACCGCCGATTGGTATCACGCTTGTGGCAATTGTTGCGACGTTAAATGGTGTGGTAATAGAGATTATTATGGCTTCCAGGGTGGTGTATGGTCTTGGCAAAAAGGGACATCTGCCTGGTCGTTTATCCCGGATCGATCCAAATACTCAAACTCCACTAAATGCTACTCTCCTGATCAGCGGCATTATGCTGGCGTCGGCTTTATTCATTCCATTGGATTTTTTGGTCACAACGACGTCTCAGATCATTTTGGCAGTTTTTGCTCTGGTTAATCTTGCATTGGTAACCGTTAAACTTCGCGGAGACCCCGCACCCGAAGGTGTTTTTACGGTGCCAATCGTGATGCCTGTAATCGGTGTAGTGAGTTGTTTGTTTCTGTTAACTGGTCCACTATTTATTGGCTGAAATTCTGGATAGACTTGATGCCACATTTCCCGCTTCCCCTTCCCGCCAATATTGTAGTTTTTTTGATTGCTGGCGCAGTGGTATGGATGGCCGGAACACGGTTGGTGGCTTACGGTGATAAACTATCCGACCATTTTGGCCTGACTCGTGCCTTTATTGGCCTGGTTTTCCTGGCTACAGTTACCGAATTACCCGAAATAGTGACGACAATGACAGCTGCTATAGCCGGGAATGCACAGCTGGTGCTTGGAAACATGTTTGGTGGTATCACCATGCAAACCGCAATTCTGGCAGTTGTTGATCTGCTGTTTGTACGCTACGCCCTGACCAATTGGCCGCGCAAGCCCACTCACGCACTGGAAGCCGTGCTGCTGGTGATTTTGCTCAATATTGTCCTTGCTGTAATTTTCCTGGGTGAATTTGAACTGTTTTGGGGAATAGGTCTGGGTGCCTTGTCGTTAGCCGTATTGTATCCGCTGGTTATTTTACTGTTAGGCCATTATGACGAACAATCACCATGGTTGCCGGTCGACCTGCCCAAAAGCGACAAACATCACGACAAACTGACATCGGTTTTGCCCCTTCACGAATTAAGTACACGCACACTGGTTATCCGTGCGGGATTTATCAGTCTTTCGATACTGATTGCCGGATATATCACCGCAAACCAAGCTGAAATTATCGCTGAACAATCCGGTCTTGGATATTCATTCGTCGGGGTTGCCTTGCTCGCTGCTTCCACGTCAATGCCGGAATTATCGACAACCATCGCTGCTGCGCGGATGGGTGCCTACACGATGGCGATATCAAACATATTTGGCAGTAACCTGATAATGGTTGCTCTAATTCTTCCCGCTGACATCGCCTATCGTAGCGGTCCTTTGTTGGCAAATGCTGACAAAGTGGCGCAATTCAGCATTGTAACGGGAATTTTGGTGACCACCATTTACATCACCGGAATACTAATCCGAAGCACTCCCAGATTGTTTGGAGCAGGAATTGACTCATTGCTGGTGCTGGTGGTCTACCTGTTTGGCCTAATTGCCGCTTATCATTTGTCGTGAAAGAACTTTTTGCTCTGAAAAAAGCAACCCCCGTTGTAATTTTGATACTCAAAGACAACAGACTCGGCTGCCATACAGCCAAGATTTTCGCATTTGCCTTTGATGCAAGACAAATGCCTGTCCTTATTTTCCGTGCATAAATAAGTATTGAAAGCTACAATCAAATGCAATTACCAGATTTGCGCAGAGGCAAAGTATGGCTAACCACAGCAAACCGCCAAATAATCAGGAACCGGACACCATCAGGCGATGGACTGGATTTATTTTGCTGGCGTTTTCAATTTCATTGATGTTTTCGCTCTATATGTACTCAACTGACACAGGTTTGAAAACCGTATCCTACAGCGAAATCAAGAACCTGATTATAACCGGACAGGTCAGTCGGGCAACTTTGGCACAACATAGCATCGAGGTGCAACTGACTGACAATTCAGTGCAAAAATCTCCTCAACTGCGCGCGGTAGTACCAATTGATGGTAATGCTGAGCTTTTATTACTACTCGAAAAACACAAGGTTGAAGTAACCGCAGTGGCTCCCTCCGAGGGTTCCTTTATTACCTATCTGCTGCCGTGGGTACTGATTCTGGGTTTTTACTACTGGATGACACGGCGCATGTCGGGTGGCTTAAGCAATATGCCCGGCGGCATGAAAGACCTGCTTGGCGGTCGTTTTTCCAAACCGAGCAAACAAACCAAACGCGTGACATTTGATGATGTTGCCGGACAGGACATGGCAAAGCGAGAAGTATCTGAACTTGTCGATTTTCTTCGTGATCCCGAACGATTTCAAAATGTCGGGGCTGAAGTTCCCCATGGCGTGTTGCTGATGGGGCCACCGGGAACAGGCAAAACATTGTTGGCGCGCGCGCTTGCCGGTGAAGCTGAAGTTCCATTTTTTTCAACGTCGGGTTCAGAATTTATCGAGGTTTTTGTCGGTGTGGGTGCAGGGCGGGTACGTAAAATGTTTGAGGAAGCCCGCAAACAGGCACCCTCAATCATTTTCATTGATGAACTTGATAGTATCGGCAGAACCCGTGGCACAGGATTGGGTGGTGGTCATGATGAGCGTGAACAGACCCTCAATCAGATTTTGGCGGAACTGGATGGGTTTTCACCACGAGAGGCGGTGGTTGTATTGGCTGCGACCAACCGGCCAGACGTGCTCGATCCGGCATTGTTGCGTCCGGGAAGGTTTGACCGGCATGTGACATTATCGTTGCCGGACAAACTCGCCAGATTGGCGATACTCAAAATTCATGCAAAAGACCTGCCACTGGGAACTGAAATTGAACTTAGCCAGGTAGCCGCGGGCACACCCGGATTTTCCGGCGCGGATTTGAAAAATTTGCTCAATGAAGCGGCAATCACCGCTGCTCGCCGAAGGGCAGCTAAAATCACAGTCGCTGATATTGATGAAGCACGCGACAAGATCGTCATGGGCACGGTTCGAACATTGGCAATTCAGCCAGAGGAAAAACACCGGCTGGCAGTACATGAGGCTGGTCACACTGCCGCTGCATTTTTCAACAGCGATGCCGATCCTGTATACAAGGTTACTATCATTCCACGTGGCCGCTCTTTGGGAGGCACGCATATGTTACCCGAAAAAGAAAGGCACACTTTGGCGGAAGACTATCTTCGCACCCAACTGGTGGTGTTGCTGGCGGGGCGCGCTGCAGAAAAATTATTATTGGGATCCGTCAGTTCCGGTGCCGATGATGATATTCGCCGAGCTACTGATCTTGCAAGATCGATGGTCGCAAAATGGGGTATGGATTCAGAGCTTGGGCCTGTAAATTTGCGTGAGAGTGAAGACCATCCGTTCCTTGGGCAAAAAATTTCTCAACCCCGTAGTTTTTCAGATAGTACCGCAGCTCGCGTCGACAATGCAGTCATCACTTTATTGACGGAGGCTGATAAATCGGCAGTAAGGCTGCTAAAATCGCACCGGAAAGGAATGGAAATTCTGGTAAAACATCTTGAAACTGAGGAAACTCTGGACGCAACCGCGATACAAGACTGCCTGGAATCAGGTCTGAAAGTATCAAAACCAGCGAAAAAACTACCTTTGTCAAAGACGCAATCACATTAACCCTGACATTCGACAGGAGTTGATACATCGTCCGACAGCATAATCGTCAGGGTGCACCAGGAACGCAGACGATAATCAATGATGAAACTCAAGCCATGACAGCTCCCAATAGCTCAGAACAGGGTTTGATAAACCAGTTACGCTGATCCTACTGTCAAAGGCTATGCCAACGAAGCAGACAGTCTTCAGACAATATTTGACGAGGAAGACCTAAAGTAATCAAAAAGGTTTGCTGGCAACAAAACGTTGTACGTGGCGATCCACGGTTTTGGTCCTCATTGGCCCGACTAAAAGATGGTTGAATTAAGCCTCCGCCATATCAAAGAGCGTTCAACTTTTCATGAAACACTTTGATTGCAATCATTATGGCTGTTCTTTTTGCAACGGGTTTTTGCGACACCTAACCAGTTGAAAACACAGAGCCCGAAAAACCGTTGCAAAAACCTTCCTTTTACAACAGTCAGATGTCGGCTAAGCAGACAAAGGGTGAATTCGCTGCAGATGCGCCAATGACCTTTTCAGTGAATTTCTCCAGGTTACTAAAAACACAGGATCAACGAGATTGCAGTTCGCATTTCATCAAGCCATATAATCTAGACTGAAACCAAATCAGAGGCGCAGCATGGTTAGTGACTATCCAAACTGGCGTGAAGACGCCGCGCAATTCCTAGCGGAAAACTTGCCGAAAGCTTTGGACCGCCCGGGTTGGGACGATAAGTCCTCAACGGCCTATCAAATCGGATGTAGGGCCTTGGTCAAGCTAGGCTTTGCTGACGCAGCAGACTGGGGAGCAATACCAAAGAATCCTCCTGAACAACCTGCGACAATGCCTCGATGGGACGACATCTGCACTTCCATCCTGTGGCTTGCGAACCAACAAAACAAGCTTTCATTCCGGTTGCCAGATGGAAGCCTTCCACCAACCCGTATGGGAAATGGTTTTGTCATTGCCATGAAAGATCCACCGCCACCTCCTACCCCAAACATCGCCGCTCGTTTCGGGCTGGGTTGCGCGCTTTGCGATCCTGATTTTCTGCAGGTGCTTGAACGACTTGGCCTGATCTCGGATGGAAGTTGGACCAAGGAAGCGGAATTCATACTATGGAGAACTTCACCAGAGAACTGGAACCTAGAGTTTCTCAGTGACCAGCGTTTTTTGGGAGCGGTGCAGAAGGCGGTTGCTACCATTCCTGATCACATAGCCGCCGAAATTTTGGAGCTAATTGAGATAAACGACAGCCACATCGATGAGCTTATCATTTGGCATGACGGGAAGATTGCCGAAGGACGTGAGAAATACGGGCCAAAGGCGCGTCTGGGTGAGGTTCCATCAAGGAAGGAAGCCCAACGGACCCTCGAGTTTTCTCGCAAAAACGCCTTGGATTGGCTGTTCTTCAGCAATTGGAGATTTGATGATGGGTGGTTATCCGAAAAAGGTGCAGAATCCGCTATCGACGTCTTTCACGATAGGCTAGCGATTTCGATGCGCAAATCTGTCTTAAAGCAATTGCACCCTGAGAAGTTTCAGTATTTTGAATAAAGCCACCAATTTATCCTGACAGTTCCGATAGTCTTGCGTGATGATGATTGCGGACGTTCATGCGCCCTGCAGCATTGGTTGAGGTGGGCTCGGAGCCGCCATTGGGCATCTTTGAAATTATTAAGTCCTGACTTGAAAATCAGCGCTGTATTTTCATATTTCAAAATCTTACCGTTCAAGTTCAAATGACTATTTATCACTTTATGCTAACGGACTTGAACAGCTTAAGGCATTGATTTTTAACAATATGTTCAAATTGTAGCATGGGAAATGTGCGAACTTGAATGCATTGTTCAAGTTAGTTTTGGATTTCTGCAATATTTTCAGGTGAATAATGGTTGGTCCAATAACCAGCCTCAGATTAATTTAAACAATGATATCAATGCAATAAGGGTTTCTTAAAACGGCTTACAAATCGAGTTTGAAGCAAATTTGAAATTATGTCGGTTTCGCTCCACTTGCCGGATTTCTACTCATAATTCCAATTCCTGGTGTCCAAAAATAGGAATGTAAATTTTGCCAGTTTTTGATATACTCTTGATTTATCTACTGTTTTCGCCATTTTCCGGATATTATCAGATATTCTCACTAGTTCTAATTCATCGTGTCGTTCTACACCTACCTTCCACCATTGATGGCATATCTGGCAGCAGGTGTTTCCGGACTGACAGCAACATTTCTGACTGGCCTTACGTTTTGGACAGGTATTCCCTACTGAAAATGTCTCTTGGTCATCTTGTTGATCTGATATGGCGGTGGAAATTTGCGTTGGTATATTTCGGCGCTTCTCTGATCTCCACAAGCATCCTGATTATGGTTGGGCTAATTGCGTATACGGATCGCCTAGTCGTCTATCTGCCTGTTGAATCCTGGTTTGTCACCGCCACATTATTGGCACCCATTGGTTATGTAGTGCAGGATGTGGTTGCTGATGCAATGACGGTCGAGGCGGTTCCTGACAGAGGTGGCGATGGTGTGCGGTTCACTGAGCAGCAAACCAAATCCATGCATACCACCATGCAGACAAGTCTGTTCGAGAATTGCCATTATCTGCGGTTTCTTTCTTGGTGCCGCATTGAATATTTTCATGTTTTCAGGTGTGGGAGAATCAAGCAGCGAAGGAAAAATTCAGATTCACTCCAATATTTACCTGATAGCCCTAATTATCCCGATCATCTCAGTCACCGGTGTAATGTTCGGACAAATAATGATACGCAACCGAGCCAAACGGCTGCGTTCTGGAGGCATGGAAGAAGTTCAGATTGATAAAATCCTGTTTCGTTCTTCAGAGGAAATTCAGCCTGACTGACGAATACTTGGTGGTAGTGCCATTTTTGTGGTCTTCACTTTGTTCATGGGACTGGTAAATTTCACCTATGGCCAGGAGATCATTTTTGCAGGTTCGATGATCCCGATGCTCGCCTGGATCTCTAAAAAATGCGCCGATAAATTTAAAAGCAACATTTTTTGCCGTAATGACCTCATTCACAAATCTGGCCCTGTCCGCCAGCGCCCTTGCAACCAAATACCCCAACCAGATTTTCACAGTAACACGCGAGGTCAAATATCCCTCAACAGGTGACATTATCACCCAGGCCAATTATAGTGAATTGGGAATGCTGTTGATTTCCGCAACGCTTGTCATAGTCATATTACCGCTGATGGTAGTGATACTCGTACAAAATTCAGGATTTAGAACATTGCAGTAATTTGTTCAAAAAATGATATCCATTGATTGTTGGGTTGAGTATTCCCGAAAATTCATTGCAGGCAGATTTTGTTTTTTAGCTGGTGCGGGTTCCAAGCAATGCAGTTGTGTATTCCAGTCGTATTTCCTCCTTCACCCCATTTGGCACCTCCAACTCGCGCAGTCCATTGTTCTTTGAAAGGTGGTTTAGCAAATTTGAAAAATCTCGTAATTTTTGACTACTAAAATCAACCTTCTGATATGCTATCATTTCTTCTTTCGACAATGAACTTACACCAGCAAACGGCATTTCCTCGATATCATCCGCAATAATTGCTAGTTCACT
>JAAENI010000037.1 GCA_024224595.1 Hyphomicrobiales bacterium | reverse complement strand
CGGAATATATGCCGCTTTATGTACTTGATATGATTGACGGATATGCCGAGGGATTGCATGAGACCTACAGTGATCAAGAAGAATACCATATCGCGATACAAAGAATTCAAGGTCAGGAAAACCTTTTATATCTGCTTTACGAAGTTAGCGCTCTGGAATTTACCGAAAAACGCAAGTTAAGCATCCGTCTTGTTTTGATTGCCGGGGTAATTTTAATTATCGCCCTTGGGCTGTGGATTGGATGGTTGACATCTCGCAGGGTTATTGCACCTGTTACCCATCTCTCAGACCTGGTAAACAAATCCGGCCCGGAAAACCTGCCGACAGACCTTTCAAAGACTTTTTTTGACGATGAAGTCGGTGTGCTTGCGGAAGCGCTGGAAGAGGCTATGCATCGGGTTGAGGCACATGTAGAACGGGAACAACGATTTAGCCGTTACGCAAGCCACGAGTTGCGAACCCCTGTCACTATTATCAAGGGAGCCGTTGTGTTGTTGAAAAAAAAGTTTCTACGCGAGGATGATCCAGCATACCGCCCTTTGAAACGTATTGACCGGGCAGTAACCAATATGGAAAACATAATTGAGACACTGCTATGGCTGTCACGAGAAGAAATGGCAGTCGATCAGAATCAAGTTTTTGCGGTTGGATCGGTTGTCCAGGAAACTATAGAGCAAAATCGCTACCTGATTGTCAATAAGCCCATCGATGTTGAGTTTGTCCCCGAAAACGAACCACAGCTTTCAATTCCACCAGCCATACTTCAAATTGTGCTCACAAATTTAATTCGAAATGCCATTCAACATACCGCATCCGGCAAAATCAGGGTTATCGTCAAAGCTGATCGTGTGATCGTTTCAGACACCGGAGCAGGTATGGAGCTCGAAGATTTGAAGCTGGACACGCAGTCTCATGGCCGTCGAGACCCGAATAAAGGCTTTGGGCTAGGGCTGTCTATTGTTCAACGACTAT
>JAAENI010000036.1 GCA_024224595.1 Hyphomicrobiales bacterium | reverse complement strand
TTGATTTTTGGGAGGTTTATTTTTTTGGGTTTCCCTTACCACCATAGCGATTTCGCGGACTCGGTAAGCCACCAGGTCGTCGAACAACTGAGCTGCTCCAATTCTAGATTCTTGTGAAAGATCGGTTCACACCTGTAGCTTCAACACGACCTCAGGTCCGCGCTCCACTGCAAGGCGCATAATTTGGCAAATCATGCTGATCTCAGCCGCCCCCACTGCTGTTCCGTTTGGCAAAACCAATACGCGTTGCGTAAGCTTCTCGGTTTCAGGAAGCAACAATCTTGCATGGGGATAATAGGAACGGTAAGGCTCCGCCTGGTGACAACCAGGATAGAAATAACGCCGCGCCAATACATTTTCTGACCATAGAATTTTAACTAGATCATCCCGACTAATGCCAGTTTGAACTTCATCTACTTCAACGACTATGTATTGATAATTGTTCTTCTCATCTTCATTGTACTGAAGCAACTGGATACCAGGTAAATCAGAAAGGCCCTCTTGATAGAGCTTATAATTGCGATAGTTCGTAGCCAAAAATGTATCTACACTTTCCAGGGAGGTCAGCCCCATCGCAGCAGTAATTTCATGCATCTTCCCATTCGTTCCAATGTAAATTACATTATCTGTCCCTGCAAAGCCGAAATTTTTCATCAGGCGAATCTTCTGTGCGAGCTCGTCATCATTTGTCGCCACTGCTCCACCTTCAAATGAATTGAAAAACTTCGTTGCGTGGAAACTAAAAACCTCGGCATCACCAGAATTGCCAATCATACGACCTTTATGCGTGCAACCAAAAGCATGTGCGGCATCATAAATAATCTTTAGCCCATGATGCTGGCCGATTTTCTGCAACGCATCAACATCGCATGGCCTACCCCACACATGCACGCCGACAATTCCAGACGTTCGCGGCGTAATTGATGCCTCAACTTTAGAGGGATCGATGTTATGCGTTTTTGGGTCGATATCACAAAAAACCGGTGTTATCTCTTGCCATTGCAGTGCATGTGCGGTGGCGATGAAAGTAAAGGAGGGCACAATGACTTCACCCGATAGCCCCAATGCCCGAGAAACGATCTCCAGAGCAATGGTGGCATTGCTCATCACGATCACATGTTTGGCTCCGGTAAACTCAGCGAGTCTGGCCTCGAATTCTTGCACATAAGGACCGTTGTTGGTAAGCCAGCGACGGTTAATCGCGTTTTCGATTCGATCTAGTAGTCTTGTGTGATCGCCAATGTTGGGACGACCGACATGGAGTTTTTTTTCAAAAGCAGTGGTACCACCAAAAATCGCTAGCTGATCCAAATATGTTTTCATTTATTAAACACCTAACTCGGTAGGTAGCACCGCACTTGAACTTGGAGTTCACTTTTTACGACGAATTTCAGGATGTCGTTCAAAAAACACCTCGGTTTCGGGCTGATTTATGGCTCCAACTC
>JAAENI010000035.1 GCA_024224595.1 Hyphomicrobiales bacterium | reverse complement strand
TGTTACGACGATCGCGACACACTGGGATGGTGCACTTATTATTCCAACGGGTGAGGTCCGTCCACGAGTGAGGACATCGCATGTCTGGAAAGTTCAGACGGTTTCAGGCCAACATGATTTTGGAGTAATAAACTATACCGTTCTTTTTTTATATCTGTTTTCAATGGTTGCCGTTGGTGTCTACTTTACTCGGAAGAATCGAAACACGGACGATTACTTTCGGGGTGGGAAACATATTCCGTGGTGGGCTGCTGGGTTGAGTATTTTTGCCACGATGCTCAGCTCATTAACATTCACGGGGATTCCATCAAAAGCGTTTGCTCAGGACTGGGTGTATGCGGTAGCAAATTTTATGATTCCAGTTACGGCAGTTGTTGCTGTTTATGTTGCCATGCCGTTTTTTCGTCATATTGATGCAACCAGTGCCTACGAATACCTAGAGAAACGTTTCAGTCGACCGGTTCGGCTTTTTGGTAGTGCCAGTTTTATTTGTTTTCATATTTTTCGAATGGCAATAGTCATGTCATTGACGGGCCTAGCCCTTGCTGTTGCAACACCCCTCACTCCCATGCAGTCCGTATTACTGATGGGTGTTCTGAGCATTGTGTACTGTACGCTTGGTGGTATTGAGGCAGTTATCTGGACAGATACCATTCAGACGTTTGTGCTTTTGGGCGGTGCAATCCTAGCTCTTGCCCTTTTGATCAATGGCGTCGATGGCGGGTTTCGTGGTTTTATGACTGTTGCGCACGATGCGAATAAATTTGCCTTTGCAAACCTTCACTGGGATGTAGCAAGCAATCAGATTGCCTTATGGGTGATCATCTTAGGGGCTTTTGGTCAAAACCTGTCGTCATACACAGCCGATCAGGCGGTTGTCCAGCGGTACATGACAACTGCAACAAAAGAACTTGCTGCAAAGTCAATATGGACGAATGCCATTTTGAGTGTTCCTGCTACCTTTTTGTTTTTTGCGATAGGAACAGCACTCTTTGCTTTCTATCAGACACATCCTGAAAAGTTGGATCCAACAATCACAACGGATCAGATTTTTCCACTATTTATTTCCAGAGAGATGCCGATTGGCATTGCTGGATTGATCGTTGCAGGAGTGTTTGCTGCCGCTCAATCAACGGTGTCGACCAGTATGAACTCTACGGCAACTGCGCTGGTAACAGACTTTATGCG
>JAAENI010000034.1 GCA_024224595.1 Hyphomicrobiales bacterium | reverse complement strand
TGATTATCGAAGTCAGTTGGTTATTGCATCATGCCAGCGAAAATGATGATGTGCAAACCTGGCTTTACGGCACCAAGGCTGGTGCTCACTGGCCAAAGTGTGAAATCTACGAAACTAACAATGTGCTGAAACAGCATTATGACCGCACATTGAAGATCACAGACGAGGTACTTCGCCCGCACCATCAGGAAATTGTCGATTTTGCGCAGGCTATTGTCGATGGCGCTCCTTCGCCGTTGCCGCCGGAGCAATCCCTTCAGGTTCAGTTGATTCTGGAAGGGTTGTATAAAAGCCAGGAGACTGGCCGTGAAGTTGTGATAGGATAATAATATGACTGCACCGATTGGAATTCAACTATATTCTGTGCGTGAAAATTTGGCTGCGGATTTTGACGGCACCATGAAAAAAATTGCAGGGATGGGATACACCGGCGTCGAAACGGCTGGTTTCCCCAGCACTACACCCGAAGCTGCCAAAAAATTGTTTGATGATTTGGGCTTGACCG
>JAAENI010000033.1 GCA_024224595.1 Hyphomicrobiales bacterium | reverse complement strand
TTCCTAGCGATAGTTTAAATTGTTCTTTGATATGAGCCAGTACGACCATGTCTTTGCGCTGATGGTAACTCATAGGTCGAGATCGCCAAGCACGATAACCACGAGGGCTCACATTCATGACTTCACAGTAAGCGGTGCGCTGACCCCACATTCCATATAGTTTAGTGATATGCGATTTGTTGCCTTCATAATTTTGCAGGGAGTTTCTACATGGAAGCTACAAACGAGTTTCTCACAAGAATTCCGCGTCGTTCGGATGGTAAGCGACGCTGGCCTCTTAAGCTGAAGGCGCTTATTGTTGCCGAAACGCTGACCGAAGGTGCAACCGTCAGTGGGGTAGCAAAGCGATATGAGATAAAACCCAGTTGCCTTTCAGATTGGCGGCGTATGGCACGGGAAGGTAAGCTGGTTTTGCCCGCTGCCTGGCAGGGTATGGAACATGCCCGAGAAGAGAATTTGGATGGCATGGATTTCGTGCCCTTGCAGATTGAAGAGCCCAAGCTGCCCATATCAGTTCCAGCGATCAATTCAGGTACACTTGATGTAATCAAAGGAGATGTGACAGTTCGTTTGGATACAGGAACGACACCTGAACGCATTGCCCAGATCGCGGCGGCATTATGATCCACCCTTCGCATGGCGTTAACATCTATGTTGCCACCAAACCGGTTGACTTCCGAAAAGGTCATGACGGCTTGGCTGCATTAGTACAAAGCCATTTGCAAAAGAAACCATTTAATGGGGCTGTTTATGTGTTCCGCGCCAAGCGGGCAGACAGGTTAAAATTGATATATTGGGATGGGACTGGATTGGTATTAGCTTACAAGCGTTTGGAACAAAACACTTTCAAATGGCCTGCGATACGCGATGGTATGATGCAGTTAAATCCAGCGCAGTTTGAGACCTTATTTGCAGGCTTGGATTGGCGTTTTGTGACACAACTAGACGTTACTCCACCAGCTGCGGCGGAATGAATCACTTGTCATTTTAGAGCAGTATTTTGACATAGATTTTGCTATGTATGTGTCATGAAACTACCCATTGAACTCCCCACAGATGTTGCAACATTGCAGACGCTTTTGATTGCCGCCGAGCTGCGCAATACCCGTGCTGAGCTGCGCAATGCGCGCAAGGATGATCGTATTGAACAACTTGAGAAGTTATTGGCTGACTTTAAGCGTGCACTCTTTGGGGTAAAGTCTGAGAAGTCTGATCCACAGCAATATCACCTTGCACTAGAAGATATTGAGACTGCGATTGCGGTCATTCATGCTGAAGATGAAGCCATCGATCCACCAAAAATATCTGGCAAAAAACGAAACCTCAACCGAGGACAGTTGCCAAAGCACTTGCTGCGTGTGGATGAGATTATTGAACCTGAAAATACTATCTGTTCTTGCGGAACGCAACGCCATGTTATCGGTGAAGACGTTAGCGAACGACTTGATATCATTCCTGCGCAGTTCCGAGTAATTGTGACACGTCGCCCTAAATATGCTTGTAGGTCTTGCACCGATGGTGTGGTCCAGTCACCAGCACCTATGCGTTTGATTGAAGCTGGCATGCCAACGGAAGCTACAGTGGCAAGTGTTATTGTCAGTAAATATGCCGATCACTTGCCACTGTATCGCCAATCACAAATCTATGCCCGACAAGGGGTTGATCTTGATCGGTCAACATTGGCACGATGGGTCGGTAAAGCTGCCTATGAATTGATGCCAGTTTATAACTGTCTTATGGACAAGCTTAAACAATCCAACAAACTCTTTATGGATGAGACAACAGCACCTGTCCTAGAGCCTGGGCGCGGTAAAGTTAAAAAGGGATACTTTTGGGCATTAGCGCGTGATGATAGACCCTGGGGTGGAGATGATCCACCAGCTGTTGTGTTTACGTATGCGTCTGGGCGCGGAGGAAAATATGCGGTCGATATATTGCAAGGCTTTGAAGGCATCTTACAAGTAGATGGCTACGCTGGTTACAATAGCTTGCTTGATCCTAAAGCTAATAGAGATATCCGTTTGGCATATTGTTGGGCGCATGCGCGGCGTAAACTCTACGACTTGACCCAAAACAACACAGCACCGATTGCAACAGAGGGGCTGAAACAAATTATGGCACTCTATCGCATTGAAGCAAATATCCGTGGACTAACTGCTAATCAAAGGTTGGAAGTACGTAGAGAAAAAACAGCTCCCAAAATAGCAGCTCTAAAAACTTGGTTAGATCATGCGAGCACAGAGGTGTCAGCCAAGTCTCCCACAGGAGAGGCACTTAAATATATTGTAAAATATTGGGATGGCTTGTCTTTGTTCCTGACTGATGGTCGCATTGAAATGGATAATAATACTGTTGAACGCACAATTAGGCCAATCGCCCTAAATCGCAAAAATGCACTCTTTGCAGGACATCACGCAGGTGCAGAAAACTGGGCTATTCTGGCATCTCTTATCGAGACTTGCAAAATGAATAGGATAGAACCTCACCAGTATATTACAAAAACACTGACCGCTATCGTCAACAATCACAAGCAATCCAATATCGAAGCTTTACTGCCATGGAATATTAAAACCCACGTGTGATCAATGCACCGCTTACATATTATATATTATAAATAATGATTAATTATTTGTATTATGTATAC
The DNA here is from genome assembly GCA_024224595.1 of Hyphomicrobiales bacterium. Classification (GTDB taxonomy): domain Bacteria; phylum Pseudomonadota; class Alphaproteobacteria; order Rhizobiales; family Rhizobiaceae; genus JAAEMP01. Next base: position 299 of record JAAENI010000033.1, on the reverse strand, counting down.
TTGAGTTATAAACATGTAATCATGCGGGTCGTAAGAACTTGATTTTGCCCAAAAGATAACCGAAAACTCCAGCATCAATCCCCAGCGAATTACTCAAGATTCGTGTGCCATTTTGGAGTATCCCCATGCCGGAAAATCATTTGCCGCTTATATTTGACGGACATAATGATCTGTTGTTCCGTCTTTACGATGATAGCAGTGCAAATCCAGCAGATAGCTTTTTAAATGGCCGGGCGGGCCACATTGATCTTCCAAAAGCACAAAAAGGTGGATTTGGCGGTGGTTTTTTCGCAATTTAT
>JAAENI010000032.1 GCA_024224595.1 Hyphomicrobiales bacterium | reverse complement strand
TTGAGAACAGAACTGGAATTGAGGTCGATATTTCGATCATTTGAGGCGAATATCGGGAATATTTAACGAAAATGAGCGAAAAATCGGACCAATATCCAGTTTTGTTAACAGTGATTGTGCAAGTCCGACAGACTGCTAGAGCCTATATGGGGCATCAAACGGTTCATATTTCATCGATTCTGCTCTAGTCGGTAGTGATCTAAATTTTCGTTAGGAACTGGTTAACTTAATTAGTTGATTATCATTAAAGCGGTAAAATGGATTGTAATCGTCCGTTGGCATGATGCTTCGATACCGAATTGGCACTGATCCAATTTTTATTCTGAAAAAATATCGTGCATGGAAAATCATTATGACTGGCGAATTGACATTTGACCTTGCCATGAGTAACCGCCAAATCCCAGGATTGTCGACCGTAATGTTGTTGCAGGTGATTGCCGTTTTGAGGTTTGTCCGGCAGGTGCTCGAGATGATACGGGCTGCGGACCCAATTGTCGATTTGCGCATACCGACTGTTCAGACGAGTTCGGCAATGAATTGTCATATTAATGCCTTACAGGCCAATCGTCGCGGGTTGATGTCGACAGGTAACTAACGCCTGGAATTACTGCTTGGTTCTACCTGGACAAAATATCCTTTGTCAAAATTACTGATGTCCGCAAAAAGGAAAATTATAATGCCTAATTTCAAGATCAGCACATGGGGTTTGATCTCTTCTATTTGTCTCGCAATCACTACCACCTTCGTCATCACCACATCGGTAATAACCGCAAGCGGAGTTAATAATATTGGAGATACATGGAGGCAATACGAAACCGGACCAGCAAAGAAGATTGGATACTTGCAGGAATTAAATGCTGCCATAGGATATGGAGGTATGATCCATCAATTCAAGAATTATGTTCTTCGCCAGGACCAAAAACGAATTAAAAAAATACAAACTAAAGTGCAGTCGGCAAATGAAGCCTTAGCCGCTTATCTAGCCAGTGGGGCTAATACCAAAGAAGTTGAGGCCCTGAAAACTATCGCCAGTACAATCTCCAATTATTCCAATGCCGTGCTGGTTGCAAAAAAGATGACCGCTGACGGCAGCGATCCACGTGCTATTGACAAAGTTATCAAAATCAGTGACGGCCCCGCTCTCAAAGCGATCGCCACCCTGATAGAAGAATTGGATGTTGTTCGCCAGAAAAATACAAAAAGTGTCTATGATGCGGTGGACTGGCTATCCGGATTTGTCAGATTGTTAGCATTGATCATTGGCACTATCTTGATCGCTTTGCTTGCTTTCATGATATGGTTCACATCGTTCCGTCTTGGACGTCCCTTGCGTAAAATGGTTGATGTCATGACCTGTATTGCTGAAGGAAATCTCGAAAAGGAAATTCCATCTACTGATCGTAAGGATGAGATTGGCTCCATGGCCGCAGCTGTTGAGGTTTTTCAGAATAATGCGGTTCATACCAAGCAATTGGAAGCTGAACAGGAAGAGCAAAAACAGCGGGACGATACCCTCCAGGCAAAGATACGTGAAGAGGATGAGGCAAGGGCGGCAGAGCGGGAGCTGGTTGGTGATGCATTTGGCCAGGCAATGAAAGCAATTGCAGCAAAGGATTTAAGTTACAGGATTAAAGAAGACTTTCCGCCGAGTGATCAACAATTGAAGGACCAGTATAATTATTCGATTGAAGAACTTGCTTCTACAATCAACAACATAGAAACCTCATCCAGTCAAATTCTGTCCGAATCGAAAGAGATTCATTCAGCCGCTGACAATCTTGCCAAACGCACCGAGCAACAGGCAGTAGCGGTGGAAGAAACAGCAGCAGCACTGGAAGAAACCACTACGGCGATGAAAACTTCCACGGAAAATGCGAAAGAGGCGAGCACTCTGGTTGCCACCACCAAGGGCAATGCGGAAAAATCAGGTGAAATTGTTAAACAGGCAATTTCTGCAATGAGCAAGATTGAAAAATCTGCTGATGAAATCGCCAGCATCATTGGCGTAATTGATGACATTGCCTTTCAGACCAATCTGCTGGCGCTGAATGCCGGGGTTGAAGCAGCTCGCGCCGGTGAATCGGGTAAAGGGTTTGCGGTAGTTGCCCAGGAAGTGCGCGAACTGGCGCAACGTTCTGCCAATGCTGCTAAAGAAATCACGAAGTTGATAGCGACATCAAGTGAGGATGTAAAAGCAGGCGCTTCACTGGTCAATGAAACTGGTGCGGAACTTGAGGTCATTGTTTCTTCGGTAAAGGAAATCAATGACTATGTAGTTGCGATAGTTGCTGCTGCCAGCGAGCAATCGATTGGGCTGCAGGAAATCAATCAATCCGTCAGTAATATCGATCAGGGAACGCAGCAAAATGCGGCTGTGGCTGAACAGACAACTGCGGCAAGTCATACGCTGAGTGAAGAAGTCATCAAGATTGACGAGATGCTCAGGGAATTCAAAACCGGAAAATTCGCAGTGAACCAGGGCCCGGAAATAGCCAGTAAACAAGATAACCCACAACCTTCACCGGCCCGTGAACTGAACCGCAAGGTAGCAAGTTCCTTTGGTGGAACAGAAGGTAACGCGGCACTTTCCAATAGTGATGAGTCCTGGGAAGAGTTTTGATGAGCATGGGCCGAGCATGAGCGTGTTTGAGGTCATCGGGCTATAACATAGATATTTTGAGCGAACGTATTTGAGGGAGCTCCCCCTGGCCAAGGTCAATCCCTTGCAGGCCCGCAGGATTGCTTAAGCCTGCGATACTATTGCGACAGTTGATCGGTTATGGAGATGACATCGATATCGCGGCCAAATTGAAAAGATGGGAAGCCCAATATAGTCGCCACAAACTCTCAGATGTAAAGCACATGACTTGATCTGATATTTCTGCGCATATTGCGCTAG
>JAAENI010000031.1 GCA_024224595.1 Hyphomicrobiales bacterium | reverse complement strand
ACCTCACAAAACTGGCTGACTTTTAAACAGGCCAGAGCCCTTGGCGGTTCGGTTAGTAAAGGCGAAAAGGGCCAAGTGGTTTGTTACGCCGACCGTTTCACACCGCAAAAAGAACGCGAGCAGGCCAGATCAGAAGGGCGCGACCCGCAGGCTATTCCGTTCCTGAAACGCTATCGCGTGTTCAACGTAGAGCAATGCGAAAATCTGCCCGATGATGTTTTAAACAATACCCAACCTTTACCAGAACGCGAGATCATTCATCGCGCCGAGCAGTTGGCCAAGGCAAGTGATGCCGATATTCGTCACGGCGGAGATCGTGCCTTTTACGACCCATTGCGTGATTATGTGCAGCTACCGCCACAACCGGCCTTTACCGAACAAATCAATTATTACCGCACATTTTTTCACGAGCTAGGCCACTGGACCGGCCATTCCAAGCGGCTGGACCGCGACCAAACAGGGCGCTTCAAAACCAAGTCCTACGCGCGTGAAGAATTGATTGCTGAAATGACAGCAGCTTTCACATGCGCCGCCTTGGAAATTGAGCCGACTGTTCGCCATGCCGACTATCTCACTAGTTGGCTGGATTTCTTGAAAGAAGACAAGCGCGCCATTTTTCGCGCTGCCAGTCAGGCCTCAAAAGCGGCTGAATATCTTCTGGCATTCGATCTGCAGAGCAAACAGGAGGCAGCGGCATGAGCGACAAACTTTCCATTCCCCTGCAAAGCGAACTCACCGAAGCGGGAGAGCAGACCCTCGTTTCGTGTGTTCGCCCCGTTACCTTGCGTGATCAGTTGACTGTCATGGCCAACCAGACCTTGCAACCCAAACGCAATCCTAATGCGCAGCAAAAACCCTGTGACGTTGGTCTGTTTGACGAGGTGTCACGCAACCAGATCGACCTGCTCGACTATATCGCCGCGCAACACTCACCAACAAAATTCTGACTAAACCCAACCAACTAAAAGGAGTAACTCTCATGCAATTACGCCATATCAAACTGGAAGACCTTAAACCCGCCACTGTCAATGTCCGTCATGACAAGACAGTACCAGACGTTTCCGACATTCAGCCATCCATCAAAAAGCGCGGCATTCTACAGCCCTTATTGGTGCGCCCGAATGGCAAAGGTTTTGAAGTCGTTGCAGGGCGAAGGCGCTACTTCGCCGCCAAGAACCTGCAAAAAGAAGGTTCAGAAGTTGAACCCATTCCCTGTGCCATCATGGTCAAGGGCGATGATGCAGCAGCAATGGAAGCATCGTTATTGGAAAACATTGCACGTCTGCCCATGGACCCAATGCAGCAATATGAAGCCTTTGCCAAACTGGTCAAACAAGGAGAAACTATCGGCTCCATTGCCGAAACGTTTGCCATTACTGAACTGGCAGTCAAGCGGACTCTGGCTCTTGCGGGCTTGCTGCCAGCCATCAAGATGCTTTATCAAAACGATCATATTGACGCAGAAACTCTGCGCATTCTAACCCTTGCTTCCAAGACCCAACAAAAAGAATGGCTGGCGCTGGTCAAAGACGAAAAAGCCCATGCGCCCACAGGTCATCAACTCAAACGCTGGTTACTTGGTGGTGAGAATGTAAAAACCAGTCAGGCTTTGTTCGATCTTTCCGACTACAAAGGTGCAATTATCACCGACCTATTCGGCGATGATGATTTTTTCGCCGACCCCGATCAGTTTTGGATACTACAAACCAAAGCGATTGAGCAGAAAGCGCAAGCCTTGAAAGAGGAAGGTTGGAGCAGCGTTGTTATATTGGAGCGCGGCCAATATTTCGCCGAATGGGAATTCGAAAAGACATCCATGAAAGATGGTGGCCGCGTTTACGTTGTCATCAACCATCGCGGCGAAGTTATCTTCCATAAAGGCTATATCACCCTCAAGGAGGCACGTGTGCGTAAATCAAAGATCGATTGCAAAGGCGAAACTGATCAGGGAAAATCGCATAAACCGGAGATCACCAAGGCCATGCAAACCTATCTCGAGTTGCATCGCCATGCCTTGGTCAGGGCGGAATTATTGTCCCATCCTAAGGTTGCGCTTCGATTGACAGTTGCCCATATGATTGTAGGCTCATCCCTATGGCAGATCAGACCAGAACCACAACGCACTCCCAAACCAGAGATTAAAACATCGGTTCTTGCATCATCCAGTCACACTGCTTTCGAGAAAGAACGTGCCGCCATTCTCGATATGCTCGGATTTGACAAAGGTCGTTCTGACCTAGTTCGTAGCAACGGCGACAGTTATCCGACAGCCGTTCTGTTTGCCAAATTGTTGACCATGATCGATGAAGAAGTGTTCCGCATTCTAACGTTTGCTATGACCGAAAGTTTAGAATCTGGTTCCTGTCTTACCGAAGCTATCGGCAATCATTTTACCATCAATGCGACTGGAAAATGGCAGGTCGATGATGTGTTCCTTGATTTACTCAAGGACAAAAAAGCTATCAATGCGGTACTGGCTGATGTTGCCGATGGAAAGATCGCTGAAGCCAATGCAAAGGAAACTGGCAAGGTGCAGAAAGGCATTATTAGCGATTTCATCAAGGGTGAAAATGGCCGCAAGAAGCACATGAACTGGGTTCCCAATTACATGCAGTTCCCGTTCAAAGGTCACACTGGCACTCCTATTGATACCGTCAGTATCGGAGCGAGTTGGTTGCGTGTCAGGACGGAGTTCAGTGAGAAAAATGCCGACAAGTCATCTTGAAACGGCATACCAAGATCAGCAGATAATCGCCTCGTGGCCATTAGTTACGGGGCGTTTACTTGAGGAAACGATCTCCTGCCAAGTTGAATTTCGTGACAATGAAACACCAGTTCGATAAGATCAACGAAACCCAAAAGTCAGATTGGTTTCGTTTAAATCGGCCAAAGCTGACAATACTGTTACGGATAGAAAGGTTTTTCAGCCCACATTCGGTATTCCGTCAGCGATGTACCATTCCAATATCAGCCAATAAACTTTTCAAACAATCGAGCAGAAAATCTGTCTTCCTGGCCTTTCTTACAGCGAGTGAAGACCATTGCCGGTCTGGAACAATCTTCCAGTGCACTGTTTTTTCCCCGATGTTTCACATCTCCTCGCGCATGATGCGAGCATCCAAAAAACAGCTTACCTCCTGATCCTTCACTTCATTACGGTCGTTCCTGAAGTCACGATGCACCAGCCCTTCGAACGGTCTTTTAGTTTCGCTGCAAGGCAGGAAGAAAAGCTTTCTGTCACAATAAAATGAAAAGGATAAATATCATGGCTGCTATAGGACACGTCACCAAACTGAAAGATGGAAGCTACAAAGGTGAGTTGAAAACCCTCTCCATCCGCGCTGAAATTATCATCATTCCAAATGTTGATAAGACATCAGAAAACCAACCCGACTACAGGGTTCTTGCCGAAGGTATCGAAGTGGGTGCCGCATGGGTTCGAAAATCTGCCAGCAGCGGCAAAGAATACGTCTCAATGTCAATCGCCGCACCGGAGTTTGGCCCCAAGAAACTCTATGCCAATCTTGGTAAAGCCGCCGGTCAGGATGACAAAAACGTATTCGCTCTCATCTGGAACCCGCGTGATTAACGCCAAACAATACCCTCGCATCACACGATGCGGGGGTAATAATTTGCAGCAAATTGTGATCAGGTTCGACACATTCTCACCTGATTACCGGCAAGTTTACATGTCAAAGTTGCGTCATTGTGGTTGGGGAGCGTAACCGAATCTGTGTGGGTGCACATGATGACCATAACGTTGCCAGAGAAATCGGACATTGCATCATTGAATGATGCCGACTGGGCGTGGGAGTTTTTACGTCGCAATCCAGACTACAAACGTGATTACCGCCTTAGCCGGTCGCGCCTATTGAAAACCGTTGAGCATACATCAGGAAACAGTTTTATACGGGTACGCAGAAGATGTCCTTATGCGAAAACATGGGGTTTGATTTACATGTGTGATCCCAACTTGTCGCCCATACAGGCACTCGTTGCATGGACTGCCGATACCATAAATTGGGCCATCGAAACAGAAACCAACGCAGTTATGTCACCAAAAATGGGTGCAGATTTCGATCTCGAAGCAGCTTGTTTTGATCGCGCTTTTGTTGTCATCGAGGCAAAACAACAGAACCTCTACATGCATATCAAATCACATTCAGCCTGTTTTGAGATAATTGGCGGTTCCGTTTTACTCTATCCAGTCAAAATGCGGTTTACAATTGATGGTATTGATCAAGTTCGTAGCGCTATTTCTGTGCTGCAGATTGCACAAGAAACGACTGGAAAACACACAAAACTGCCGAAGAAAACGGTTCCTTATGTCACCCAATTACGGCGATTAAAGTATTTGATAGCCGCAGAAAAGTCTGTCGAAGGTGTGTTCCTAAGAGAGATTGGCGCGGCAATCTATGGCAGTAAACGTGCCCGAAATGAATGGAAAAACCTCGATAGTCGCGCCTTCAAAGACGAAATTATTCGCGCAAAACGTAAAGGCTTACACCTTATGAACGGCGGTTATCGCGATTTTCTCCACTGAATCCTCTTCCATCAGTGTCGTAAATTACGGCACCAAATCCGACACTCCCGTTCAATACTGATCTCCTTCTATCCTGCTCTGGACATTGAAGTCCAAAAATGGAAACTAGAAGGAAATCATCATGATTGACAATCAACCCAATGAGCAAAATCCAGCATTCCTGAATGCCAAACAGGCTGCTGAATGGCTTGGTTTGAAGCCCAATACGCTTGCCAAAATGCGTGTCTACGGTAATGGCCCTGCCTATAGAAAACACGGGCAACGGGTTCTTTATTCACAGAAAGACCTGCAGGAATGGTCAGATGGTCGGCGACGTTCATCCACATCGGAAACGCCCGATGTTTGAGTTTCCTACGAAGAAAAGTGCGGGTAATTATCTCATACTAATGTTTGTCGGGTGCGGTTTTCTCATCGCAGCCAACATGAATATTGCACCGCTTCAGTATGTTTGGAACGCATCAGAAAGCCTTCCAAAAGGCCTTTATCGCATCACAGATCCAATGCCTTCGAAAGGTGAATTGGTGCTGGTTCGACTACCGGAATGGGTGCAGTTTTTGGCCAATCAACGAAAGTATTTGCCCAGAAACACCCCGGTGCTGAAACGTATTTATGGCGTTCATGGCGATGTCGTTTGTCGTTTCGGTGAGACCGTTTTCATCAACCAAATAACCGTCGCCATCGCAAAAACCCGTGATTATTCGAACAGAAAAATGCCTATTTGGCGCGACTGCAAGCGACTTATCTCCGGTGAATTATTCCTTTTGACTGAGCATCCAGATTCCTTTGACGGGCGATATTTCGGTGTAGTCAAATCAAGTTCTGTCATCGGTACGGCAAGATCTGTCTGGCTTGTATCAGACTAAGGATTGGGAGGCTTTTGATGGATACAGATGGGTGGAGATTGTGGATTGGGAGGGCTTTGGTAATCATGCAAGCAGGCTGGAGAAACTCTCAGATACTGTAGGGTATTGAGAGTTGATTTTAACTTATGACGAAAGGAATGCCTGCTATGGAAATTTTTGTTGGACTGGATATATCGCTTGAGGATACGCACATTTGCATTGTTGATCAGGACGGAAAGATTCTTGAAGACACCGTTTCCGTCACCGATCCGCAGGCAATTTTTGAAGCGATTGAGGGCTATCAGGGGTTTATAAAACGCGTAGGACTGGAGGCCGTCTTCCCTTGGATCCTGGTTACATGATGAGCTGTGTGAGCGCGATATGCCGGCCATTGTTGTGGATGCGCGACATATGCGAACATCACTTGAAGCCCAGCGCAATAAAACTGACAAGAATGATGCCCGTGGTATCGCCCAGATGATGCGGATGGGTTGGTATTGTCCTGTCCATGTCAAAAGCCCGGAGAGCCAGAGGTTACGGATGTTGCTGAACAATCGGAGGCTTATGAAACGCAAATTGATCGACATGGAAAACCACATTCGAGGAACATTACGTGCCTTTGGTTTGCTGGTTGGACCGATATCTCGCGGTAAGTATGAAGCACGTATTCGCGAGCTGATCGAAGATTGTGAAGAAGATATGGTGATCTATATTAACACCATGCTGAAGGTCCGCTACAACCTGTTTGAAGGCTATAATTGCCTGCATAAGTTCGTTCTGGACATCGTCAAGAACAACCCGGTGTGCAAACGGTTTATGACTGTACCTGGTATCGGGCCGATTGCATCTTTGTCATTTATGGCAGCAATTGATGATCCGCTAAGGTTTAAAAAGTCGCGAACAGTTGGTGCCTATCTCGGTTTGACAACACGGCGCTGGCAGTCAGGAACCATTGATCGGGCCGGTCGCATTACCAAGCAGGGGGATCGGGAAGTACGCACCGTGATGTGTGAAGCAGCGGCCAGTTTATTGCTGCGCAGCCGTCGCTGGTGTTCGATAAAGGCGTGGGGATTACGGTTGGCCAAGCGCACCAGTATGATGAATGCCATTGTTGCGGTCGCGCGCAAACTGGCGGTCATACTGCATAAAATGTGGATTGAGGGAACGACTTTCAAGTTTGGGATGGGTGCAAAAGTTACAGAGAAAATACGTTTAACGCCACATAAAATGGCAAAAGTTTAGGCAATGAAAAAGAAAAACTGGGAGAAGAATACCCAAATTACTGAATTAAAGGATTGAAATTTTGAACAAACAACCGCCGTCAGGTTCTTCAAATTCTCGCGAGGAATCCCCTCTATCTGTATACGCGAGGGGTAAATGATGGGGTTTGTCCGATATCTTGCTTGTGCCGTTCTTCATAAGAATGAGCCCGCTCGTAGTGCTTGGACGACCCCATCAGCAGATAAGATTAAGAGCGTGGGACGAATATTTAAGTTAGAAATATCGATCCCGAAGGAACGCATGGATTGCATTATTGCAATATCTGAAACGCGAATATTGAGCATGATTGACTGTTGTTGGAAAGAAGGCGTTGAATGAAGAAAAATGGCTTGCTTTGGATGAGGGTGGAAAAAGCGGTTACGGATCAAGAGTTTGCTTGCAAGATTAGGAAAGCAAGATAAAAGAGATGGTGCCGGGGGATGGCAAAGCCATTGGAATTGTTCAATTCATTTAGTGCCACCAGTAATCGGATGGCACCAACTCAATCCCAAGAGTCTGCGAACATTGGAGGTTTTTGACACCATCTTGGCATCCTGTGCTGCCATCCCAATCTCAATACCAGACAACAACAATTGGGAGACGACATAATGGCATCAGATGAGTTACAGCCCAAGCTTGGTCGTATTCGATCTGTCTCTGGACGCAAGAATCAAAAATATATTAATCGTATTGTCCGGGATATCAGGCGAACTGCTCAGCCAAAATCGAGAAGCCGCAGATCTACATTTACTGGCAGCCATTCAGGACGAGGATATTCTGTAGCAGCTGCTCAACGTGTTCGAAGTTTCCAGCCAGGACGGCGACGCGTTATTGT
>JAAENI010000030.1 GCA_024224595.1 Hyphomicrobiales bacterium | reverse complement strand
TTTTTGCCTATTTGGCCATTTTGAGCCGTATAGCCTTGGTTCCATCAGGAGAGAATACATTGATGGCAATTCGAGCGCGCGGCTGGTTGATCCGGGCCGACCGCGCACCGTGCCCTAATAGTGTTTTAATCAGGTCTCTGGTTTTTCTACGGGAGCTATTATCGTGATAGTTTGGCAGAATGCCAACTAAATGCCGGGGATTGGGCATCGGCATACGTGTTGGTTGTTTATATTTGCTGCCCAAATACAATAAATTGAAGAAGTTTTTCTCAACTAACATTTTTGACCCCGTTTACACAATACAACTTCAGGAATTTCAATCACTTATCACTGCATACTTGGTATTTCCGCTTCAGTTCACCCCTTTAGTGCGAGGCAGGCAATTTTTTGTGTTTTCATCGCCTTGCAGGCCGAACGTGCTGATTTTTTACTTTCAAATCCTGCGAAACGTGCTCTATACAAAGTTGTGCCATTTTTAACTACTGGTTCCAGATAGTCGTGGATTTCACCAAACTTGCGGGCATTGTCCAGGCTGGGCATTCTTTGTCGGGTTTTGGAAAGTAAAAGAAGAGCGTTGGTTTGATCAGGTACCGCGCCAACTTGTACTTGCCATCCACTGGATTTGAATTGAATAACGCTTTTATTTACCCGAGATACAGAAGTTACAGGAGTTTTTGTCTCAACAGATGCCGTGATAAGATTATCAATTGACGACTTGGAATTATGTTTGGGCGAGGGCGATTGTGTATTGTTCATGCTTAGCAATTTGTTGCGAATTACATTGAAGCTCCTTTTGGATAGTCGCCTTTTATTATTGGCAAACGTGATACTTGCAACATGAGCCTGCTCAATACGTAATAGGGCAGGGTCGTCAACTTGCTGACGAAATATCGGCATTGGGCCCTGTTTTGGCAATTGCACCACACTCGCTAGTTGAGTTGTAGCAACTTGTTTGTTGATACTGGCAACCAGCATTTTCTTTTTGGATCGGCGTGTGGCTTTATTCAGGTATTTGGAAATCAGTTTTTGCATCTGCGCATTGCGACTTTTGCCAGACTTCCCACCCATAACAACCGCAACGATTGAGCGTTTCTTGTGTCGTACGGAACTGACCAGATTAAATCCTGAAGCTTGCGTATAACCAGTTTTGATACCATCAACTCCCTTTACCCTGCCCAGCAGACGATTGTGATTACCGTATTTTCGCTTGCGATATTTGAATAGTCGGGTTGAAAAATAACGGTAATGCTTTGGGTAATGTTCGCGTAAAGCCAAGCCCAGGATTGCCATATCTTTTGCAGTGGTTAACTGCCCCTTGGCGGTCAGTCCCGACGCATTGCGAAATGTGGTTTTTCTCATGCCCAGTTGTCTGGCGCGTTTAGTCATACGAGCAGCAAAATTGCTTTCGCTTCCACCTAAATGTTCGGCAACTGCGGTGGCAACATCATTGGCGGATTTAGTCACAAGTGATAAAATTGCCTGTTCAGCACTGAGGGTTCTTCCCGCTTTGACACCCAACTTGGAGGGCGGTTTAGAGGCTGCGTATTTTGACATCCTGATGCGGGTTTTTTTGGTAATCTTGCCTTGGTCCAATGCTTCAAACATCAGATACAAGGTCATCATTTTGGTTAATGAGGCGGGATAACGGGCATCATTTGCTTTGTGGGAGTATAATATTTTTCCAGTTTTAGCATCCATAACAATGCCAGCGTATTTGGGACCAGCGTTAGCAACGTTGATCGCAAATACGACGAACAAAAAGGAAGCAATAATGGACATTCTCACAAATGGTCGCGAGATGTTGTAAAGTTGGGTACGCAAAACCTGATCCCAATATCTGACCTTCCGCAGGCCGTAATTTTTTACAATTAGCTAATTATCTATCTTGGTTGACAAATCATCAGCAGAACAGATGTCAGATTACGCGACCGTGGTTACCAATCGGTTTAGAAGTTGTTTAAAAAGGGTATATTTCAAAAAATTAGTCAGAACAGAAATAGAACAATCGTAATTTTTAATGTTCGCTATTCGAAAGATTGGCACCAGTCAGGATTTCTATAATGATCAGGGAACTATTTTTCCTCTTTAAAACTATCAAAAAGTATCTACATCGCTAGGAGTGTATTCGTGGACAGATTCTAAGGAATTGATAATTTTGCAAACTGCCAAAATTTTGAAAAATACCTGTTTGCTCATTAATCAATAGAAGTGCATAATTGTTTTAGAAGAACTGGATTTATGCGTCAGCTTGATAATCTGTGGGCTTTAATTGCTGAAGTGCTGGAAAATTAAACTGTCCGGAATTGAAAGCAGCATCAATCAGGGCTGAATTTGAAGTGAGATAAAATTGACTAGTATGCATATCACGATGCAAAAGAAAGACAAAAACGATAGCGATAACGGCACAGCGATAGCTACGCGTGAAAAAACCAGGCTGAAAAAACCAAGTCTTTATCGTGTGTTACTACTGAATGATGACTTTACGCCCATGCATTTTGTAATCCATGTATTGCAACGTTTTTTTGCCATGAATGAAGAGCAGGCTACCCGAGTCACTCTACATGTTCATAATAAAGGTGTCGGTGAATGCGGGGTATTTACCTACGAGGTTGCAGAGACTAAAGTTACCAATGTGATGAATTTTGCTAAGGATAATCAGCATCCTTTACAATGTGTGATGGAAAAAAAATAAGCGGGAAAAGATAATTCGACGTTCACTATTTGAACAAAACTAAACACAATAGATATACAAAATACAACGACGGAGCATGCATTGCCTTCATTTTCTGAAAGTCTCGAAAAATCACTTCATGTTGCCCTTACCCTGGCTAACGACCGGGCGCAGGAATATGCAACACTGGAGCATTTGCTGTTGGCGTTAATTGATGACAATCATGCGGCGGCTGTAATGAAAGCCTGCAATGTTGATCTTGACCAGCTTCGTGAGACGTTGGGTGATTATATCGACACGGAACTGGCAAATCTGGTTACTGGCTATGAAGAAGATTCCAAACCCACGGCCGGATTTCAGCGGGTGATCCAGCGCGCTGTCATACATGTGCAATCATCGGGGCAGGAAGAGGTTACTGGCGCCAATGTGTTGGTAGCAATTTTTGCTGAACGCGAAAGCCATGCCTCTTTCTTTCTACAGGAACAGGATATGACCCGCTATGATGCCGTGAATTTTATTTCTCATGGCATAGCCAAAAGACCTGGTTCTTCGGAGCCTCGTCCCATTCGCGGTATCGAAGAGGGCGAAAGCGCGATGGGCGAGGAAGAGGGTGGTTCTTCCCCTGATGCGTTGAGCGCCTATTGTGTCGACCTCAATGAAAAAGCCAAATCGGGAAAAATCGATCCGTTGATTGGTCGTGAAGCGGAAGTAAACCGCACCATTCAGATTCTTTGCCGTCGGGCGAAAAACAATCCGTTGTTCGTAGGTGATCCAGGGGTCGGCAAGACTGCGATTGCTGAAGGTCTCGCTAAACGTATAGTCGAAAAAGATGTTCCCGAAGTACTTGCCGAAAGTGTCATTTATTCCCTGGATATGGGTACCTTACTGGCTGGTACCCGTTACCGGGGCGATTTTGAAGAACGCCTGAAGCAGGTGATCAAGGAAATTGATGAAAAGCCTGAAGCAATATTGTTTATCGATGAAATCCATACGGTAATTGGTGCTGGAGCTACTTCCGGTGGCGCCATGGATGCATCCAATTTGTTAAAACCAGCTCTGGCGGCCGGAGACATCAGATGTATTGGTTCTACAACTTATAAAGAATATCGACAATTCTTTGAAAAGGATCGTGCACTTGTGCGCCGGTTCCAGAAAATTGATATTAAGGAACCCAGCGTTGTCGACACAATAAAGATCATGAATGGTTTGAAACCGTATTTTGAAGATTTTCATGAAGTTAGATACACAACTGAAGCGATAAAATCCGCAGTAGAATTGTCTGCTCGTTATATTAACGATCGAAAATTGCCCGACAAGGCAATTGATGTGGTTGATGAATCTGGAGCATCACAACGCTTGTTACCTCTATCCAAGCGCAAAAAGCAGATTGGTGTCAAAGAAATTGAGGCTACAGTCGCAACGATGGCAAGAATTCCACCGAAAAGCGTATCCAAGGATGATGTAGTGATATTGTCCAATTTGGATGAGCAATTGCGTCGGGTGGTTTTTGGTCAGGATATGGCCATCGATGCTTTGGCAGCCTCAATCAAGCTGGCACGTGCGGGATTGCGCGAGCCGGAAAAACCAATCGGTTCTTACCTGTTTTCCGGGCCAACTGGGGTCGGAAAAACCGAAGTTGCCAGACAACTTGCGAGTGCACTGGGTGTTGAATTGCAACGCTTTGATATGTCTGAATATATGGAACGCCACACTGTATCGCGCCTGATTGGTGCGCCTCCTGGTTATGTGGGCTATGATCAGGGCGGCTTGTTAACTGATGGTGTTGATCAACACCCCCATAGCGTATTGCTGCTGGATGAGATTGAAAAAGCTCACCCTGATATATTTAATATTCTGTTGCAGATAATGGATCATGGCAAGCTGACTGACAATGACGGTAAAAAAATTGATTTTCGCAATGTTATCTTAATCATGACTACTAATGCCGGTGCATCTGATATGCAGAAATCGGCAATCGGTTTCGGCTCCACAAAACGCACCGGTGATGATGAAGAAGCAATTAATCGCATTTTTACACCTGAGTTTCGCAATCGCCTGGATGCAATCATACCGTTTACCAGTCTGCCGACGCCGGTTGTGCATCAGGTTGTAGAAAAATTCATTATGCAACTCGAAGCTCAACTGGCAGAACGAGGCATAACGTTTGATCTCAGCAAGGATGCAATCAAATGGATTGCCAGGAAAGGGTTTGATGAACGTATGGGTGCAAGGCCTTTGGGGCGTGTGATACAGGAATACGTTAAAAAACCGCTGGCGGATGAAGTGTTGTTTGGCAAATTGAGAAAAGGCGGAACGGTGTATATTACGCTCGTCCAGGATAAGAACGGTACAGAATCCCTTGCGCTTGAAGCAGTTGAAGATGTGCCGGTAAAAAGGCCAAAACGTCCATCGAAAAAGGCAGGCAAAGCAATCACTTCTGAAGCTGGTAGAGTGACAAAAAGAGGTGGAAAAGGCGGAAGCGTTCCAAAAATGCCGTTGAAAACCTGATTTTTGCGTAGAGCTTGAACAAAATATCAGTATATTATCAGTTTTGTCATGCACAACGACGTGGTATAGTAAGCGATGACTATTCGGTTGGCGTTATAGCAAATCGCGCCGCATTTGCTTTGGGGAGAATGCGTTGTTTTGACTCTATCTGACGAATCTTATTAAATGCAGCAGGCTCTGAGGGCTGGTACTGTCAGGACCGGGACAACATAGGTACTTATAAACAGACAAATTTGCTGAGTTGTATTTTTTTGCAGGTTCGTGATTTGCTGTTGGTTGAAAGTTTCAGGAGAAAAAAATGGAACAAATTGAACAGTTGAAAATCATGCGGGATGCTGCACAAGATCGGTTGCAGGCTAGTCCCGATTTCAAATTAAAAAATTCCCTTGATGCACTTATTGATGATCTGGAAGCATTCATTTCAGATAGTGAATCTGACGTTATCGTTGAGGCGACGAACAGTGATCCTCAAGGAGAACTGGTAGCTGCTGATGAAGAGGAAGAACAACAGGACGAAGGATCTCATATTGAACCGGTGACCGATGAATACAATTTCGGGACAAGGCCTTATGACGACGATGAAGAGGTCGAAACTGTTGTTCAAGCTGCTGCAGAGGAATCTGACGAAAACAGCAACCAAAACATTGAAGACAATGAGTTTGAAGACAGTGATATTGCTGAGGTGCTGGCACAGAATATCTCCGTTGAAGATATTCACAATGAGCAGGATGCCAACGGATCCGATTTCGTCAATTCCAGTCAGTTGGATATGGAAGCGGAAGCTGCCATAGAAGCGCTGGAAGCAGAACTTGCCCAATCCGACTCAGATGTTAATCGTCCGTAGATAATTGTTGGCAGTTGTAACTTGTTTGCCAGTGCGCCCGTATTTTGGGAAATTGGAACCAACGGGTTTTAAATATTTTTTTACCAGTTGATTACCGAGCAATTCTAATCTGATGACTTGCAGTGGTTTATTGTTTATTAAGTGCCGAATGCAATAGTCGCGCCAGAACTATAATTCTGATAGTAGGCGCATATGCATAGGGATATCTCAGAACCAACAAGTTCATTTATTGTGGATACGCATATCGAGCCGCAATCAGAACGGGCATTTGCTAGCAACAATATTGAATTTGATAAATCGGCGATAAGATCACCGGGTCAACACGGTCGATTGACACAAAAAACCTGGCTGCAGCCCGCCGAGAGAATTATGGCGGTAGTGGCACTGACAGCAGCTATGATCGATGCGTTTCTGATTGTATTCAACGGTTCTCAAGTCGACTGGTCCGGTTATCTGTCGATTCTCACATTGATTGCTGCAATGCTGGCAATGGGCCTGTTTTATCGCCTGTCAGGACGCAGTGATCGCATCGCCGCTGCAACAATTTGTGCCGCGTTGTTTATATTTTATTCTCTTTGCATGTCGATGTATAATTATCAGTTACTGCCTTTGTGGCGCGAACCGATTGATGTTTATTTGAATGCCGTCGATCAGATGTTTGGCTATCATTGGCCTTCAATTATTGCCTGGGCAGGCCAGCATCCAGTATTCAACGAAATCATTCGTTTTGCTTATATGTCAACCATACCTCAATTTACCGTCATCGTGGTAATTCTGGGGTTGAGTGGACGGATAAAAGAGTTGCATATTCTTATTGTCTCTGTGACGATTACGGCTACTTTTACAATTTGTTTTTGGGGGTTGTTTCCCTCACTTGGAGCAGAATCTCTTTATGATCTGTCGCCAGCCATGGAAATGCTGGCATCTCCGGAAGTAAGCACCAGCTACGGCGATCATATGCTGGCTATGGCTATTGATGGGC
Organism: Hyphomicrobiales bacterium; assembly: GCA_024224595.1. GTDB lineage: Bacteria > Pseudomonadota > Alphaproteobacteria > Rhizobiales > Rhizobiaceae > JAAEMP01. The sequence goes on along the minus strand of JAAENI010000030.1, from coordinate 2,238 downwards.
CGGGATTGATCAGTCCTAAAGAAATCAAGGGTTTGATTGCATTTCCTTCCTACCACATTGTGCTGGCTTTTACTGCGGTCTGTGCAGCGCGAACAGTAAGATGGATTTTTCCCGTGTATCTCGCGCTAAACATATTGATATTGCCGGGTATATTTATGCATGGTGGTCACCATATGATCGATTTGCCGGCTGGAATGTTCGTCGCATTTGTTGGTATCTATTTGGCCCGAAAAGTGGTGAAAAAACATTACAAAGAACATAATCTGCCAGAGTTTCTGAGCCATTAAAAACAGGCCTCAGTTGGTTCGGCATAGATTGGATTTGTGAATTCATGCTGACGTTTCCAATACCCTGATTATTTGTTTGGCATTTTCTGCCAATACTTCATTGCTTTCCATTTCTTCGGTGTGAGGACGCAGTTTGGTACCCTTGAAACGAGGAATAATATGTACATGCAAGTGAAATACAACCTGACCTCCAGCCGGTTCATTAAATTGCTGGATTGTCAGACCGTCAGCATTAAAGGCCTTTAAAGACGCCTTTGAAATTTTGCGAACGGTGGAATAAACCTGCGCCAGCATCAAATCATCCGCATCAATGATAGTTCGCGCCGGTCGTTTGGGCAGGACCAGGCAATGGCCGGTGCCGCGTGGCATGATATCCATTAATACAAATGTATATTCATCTTCATAGACCTTGTGGCAGGGCAATTCATTTCGCAGAATTTTGGCAAAAATATTGTCTTCATCATAGGTGTTCATCTTCAATCCTTATGTTCTGGTTCTGAACCATTACTATTTTCAGATTTCTTGAAAGGTCCGTGGGTTGAAAGAAATTCACTTTCCTTTTTTACATGTTTACGTTCGCTATCCAGATAGTCAGAAATTGCATTTCTGAGCCCCGGGTTTTCTATCCAGTGGACTGAAAAAGTGGTTACCGGTAGATAGCCCCTGGCGAGTTTATGAGGTCCCTGGGCACCCGCTTCAACGCGCCCTAGTCCATGGGCGATAGCAAACTCTATTGCCTGATAATAACAAATTTCAAAATGGAGTGCCGGATGATATTCTACACAGCCCCAATGGCGACCATAGAGACAATTGTCGCCAACAAAATTGATAGCACCAGCAATATATTTGCCTTTGCGTTTTGCCATAACGAGCACAACCTGATCGGGCATGCGTTCACCAACCAGTGTATAGAATTCACGGGTGAGGTAGGGTTGGCCCCATTTACGCGAGCCGGTATCAAGGTAAAATTCAAAAAACTGATCCCAAATTTTTTCGCTTATATCCTGCCCCTTGATCCATTCAATTTCCAGACCGTCAATTGCCAGAGCTGATTTGCGTTCCTTTCGGATGTTTTTTCTTTTACGTGAGGAAAGCCCATCAAGGAATTGTTGAAAATTGTCGTAATTCTGATTTTGCCAATGGAATTGCTGATCAACACGCAAAAGATAGTCCTGTCGTTCCAGGGCTTGCCATTCGTCTTTGCTCACAAAAGTGATGTGAGCAGAGGATACACCTAGTTTGGAGCATAATTGTTTTAGTCCACTGGCAAGGACAGAGCGGTGCAGTTCTGCATTTTGATCATTGCCGACGAGGATCCTTGGTCCGGTTGCCGGTGTAAAGGGCACCGAACATTGCAGTTTTGGATAATAATGTCCACCAGCGCGCTCAAAAGCATCGGCCCATCCATGGTCAAAAACATACTCGCCTTGGCTGTGGTTTTTCAGGTAGCAGGGTAATATTCCGACTGTTTTGTCGCCTTCATCCTGTAACAACAGATGCTGGCCCAACCATCCCGTTTCCCGGATAGCTGAGCCGCTATCTTCCATGGAAGATAGAAATGCATAGCTAACAAATGGGTTTGGTAGTTCAGTCAGTGGCATTGCGCGACCACATAATTGCACATTTTCGTTTGGTTTTTTCTTTGCATTGCTCTCTTTTGAGCTTTGGTCATCGTTATTGTCCGCCAAACTGACAGATGTCGCCAGTCGGTCCCAATCTTGTTGACTGATTTCCTTCAGAGATGGAATGATCTGGATTTTATATTGTGGGTCGCCATTCATGATATAATCCATCAGGAGATATTGAAAAGACTCTAGCAGTCTGTCGGACTTGCACAATCACTGTTAACAAAACTGGATATTGGTCCGATTTTTCGCTCATTTTCGTTAAATATTCCCGATATTCGCCTCAAATGATCGAAATATCGACCTCAATTCCAGTTCTGTTCTCA
>JAAENI010000029.1 GCA_024224595.1 Hyphomicrobiales bacterium | reverse complement strand
TTGAGAACAGAACTGGAATTGAGGTCGATATTTCGATCATTTGAGGCGAATATCGGGAATATTTAACGAAAATGAGCGAAAAATCGGACCAATATCCAGTTTTGTTAACAGTGATTGTGCAAGTCCGACAGACTGCTAGTGTGGCTAAATTGTAGGAGTCTACAACTATGTCGTATGATGAATATCGATTTGGTATTTGATAACCAGCGGATAAAGGGAATTGAACCCATTGGTTTAATTGAATAATTCTTGGATCATTTTGAATTAGTGATGATCGGATACACTTTAAATAAAAGGGTACTCCGACGCAAAAGGCATGCGCCGGAGGAATTTTATTTAGTTTTTGAATTTTCTGATCTCACCACTTTCCAGACGTGATGCATAGGAATTGAGTTCCTTTTTCACCAGCTTCATGAGGAAGTAGAGGCAGAATATGTTCACTACAGCCATAGCGAAAATTGCCGCGTCAGAGAAATCGATAACCGGGCCAAGGCTTGCAGCGGCACCTATCACAATGAAGATGCAGAAAATCACCTTAAAGACAAGCTCGGAAGTTTTGCCTTCACCAAATATATAGGTCCAACTTTTTAGACCGTAATAGGACCACGAGATCATGGTGGAGAACGCGAAAAGCACAACTGCAATTGCCAGGACATAAGGGAACCAGCTGATGCTGGAACCGAATGCAGCGGAAGTCAGCGCGACACCGGAATTGCCATTGACAGTTGCAATCGCCGAACCGGCTTCGTTTAGTGTGTAATTTCCAGTTACAGGATCCACGATCAGTTGCTGGGAGATCACGATTACCAGTGCTGTCATTGTACAAATGACGACCGTATCGATTAGCGGTTCCAGTAAAGATACAAAACCTTCGGTAATTGGTTCTTTAGTTCTTACCGCTGAGTGCGCAATCGCCGCAGAGCCAACGCCTGCCTCGTTCGAAAATGCCGCGCGTTTGAATCCCTGGATAAGTGCGCCAACGAAACCACCTGCAACGCCCAGGCCGGTAAAGGCACCTGAGAATATCTGACTAAAGGCCCAACCGATTTTGTCGTAGTTTACCAGTAAAATGATCAACGCTGCACCGACATAAAGGATACCCATAAATGGAACGACTTTCTCTGTCACGTTGGCGATGGATTTGATACCACCGACAATCACGGCAAAGACGACGCCCGCAAAAATAATCCCGGTAATCCATCCCGGATAATCACCAACGATGCCTGATATCTGGGCATGCGCCTGATTGGCCTGGAACATGTTACCGCCACCCAGTGCGCCGAGAATACAAAAGACCGAGAAGAGGATCGCGAGAAATTTACCACCCGGCAGGCCCAATTCCTTGAAACCTTTCGAGATATAATACATCGGACCACCTGAAACAGTGCCGTCTTCATATTCATTGCGGTATTTTACGCCAAGGGTACATTCGGTAAATTTCGAGGCCATTCCGAGAAGACCAGCGAGAATCATCCAGAAGGTAGCCCCCGGTCCTCCAATGCCAACAGCAACAGCAACACCTGCTATGTTACCCAGGCCGACGGTGCCTGACAGGGCCGTTGCAAGTGCCTGAAAGTGGCTTACCTCCCCAGCATCGTTGGGATCTGAATAGTCTCCTTTGACCAGTTGAATGGAGTGCCTGAAGAAACGGATTTGAACAAAGCCAAAATATAGAGTAAAAATTGTCGCTGCAATTACGAGCCACATTACAATCCAGGGAAAGCTTGTTCCGGGAAATGGTGCAAAAATCAAGCCGACAAATGGACCAGTCAGGTATGAGAAGACCTGATTGACTTTTTCATCAATGCCCATTGTCTCTTGCGCTGCAAGTGGGCTGGCACACAGGGTTGCAAGTGTTGAGGTCAACCAAAATTTTGTCGTGTTTTTCATGATATTTTCCTATCCAATTACAGTAACCGGCACGTCAGCGTGCATTACCAGGTTTTGAGTTGAACTGCCAAAGATGCGTTTGGTGAATCCATCCGCCGATGAGCGACCAACTATGATCTGAGAACCACCATTTTCAACTGTAAGCGCATTAAGCGTGTCGGCCACATCGCCGTGACGCACCAGTCCGTTGGCTATAAATCCGGCTTTCTGCAAAGCGGTCACAGCAGGTGTCACGATACGTGACATGGCGGCTTCAATTTCTTCTTTGCGGCGCTTGTGGCGCTGTTCGTTTTCTTCGGGTGTCTGGAAAACATATGGCGACCATTCGATAACGTAAATAACCAACAGTTCGCAATCGCCGAGTCGCGTTGCCAAATTTTTGGCAAATTCGAGTGCGCGTTCTCCTGTGTCCGCTCCGTCAAGTCCAATAGCGATTTTCTCAGTCATTTTGTCCTCCGTGTGTGATTTAATTTTGTTGTTGGGCGCACAAATGCTCCCGAGTGGAATACTCAACCTCCCAATATATTGGCCAGGAACTCCAAATGCCATTCTAGTAATTTTCATAAGAGTTAGTCCACTTATTTAGGTATAATTAAGCACAAATTCATGTATACCGGCTGTTTGCAGGTAAAATGCCTAGTGGATAAGGTTTTAGATAGAATCGACGGAAGAATTCTCGAGGAGCTTGAGGCCAATGGCGTCTGTCGATTGTTAAGCTTGCAATGCGGGTTAACCTGAACAATACCTCGTTTCGAGCGGGTAAAACGACTTGAAAGAACGGGTTATGTTATTGGCTATCGGGCAAAACTGGATATGGATCAACTCGGACTGGGGCACCTGAGCGTAATGCAGGTGCCGCTGGCAGCAACAGACAATACAATTAGCAAGTTCATTGATGCTGTGCGTGAGATTTCGGAAGTCGAAAGCTCTCTAGCAGACTGTCGGACTTGAGCAATTATTGAGAACAGAACTGGAATTGAGGTCGATATTTCGATCATTTGAGGCGAATATCGGGAATATTTAGCGAAAATGAGCGAAAAATCGGACCAATAACCAGTTTTGTTAACAGTGATTGTGCAAGTCCGACAGACTGCTAGTGATTGCGGGTCGTTTGATTATCTATTGACAATTCGCATAATGGACATAAGCCATTTTCGAAAAGTGTTGGGCGACAAAGTGAATGGATTGCCGGTATTCCTGCAAACCAACTCCTTTGCGGTTATGGAAGTTATCAAAGAAAGTCACGATTTTGCGGTGTTGTTCAGGCAAGGTGAATATTGTGAATTGAAGTTTGAAGAAATTCACTTGATATAGGTCGTTCGTTTGCGGACCAAGAGGTTGCCCTCCACTATTGGAATTGTCGGCTGGAACTAAATTTGCGAAACTTTATTGAATGTATGGTCGCTGATAGAAGTTTTTGGGTGACAGCTGGGTCATCGTAATTCCAGGTGGCGCTTGCTATTAATCTATGCTGCAGAAAGGCATAGTTCCAATAACTGGCTAAATTCACGATCATCAATCTGATCAAAATTTGTTGTCAGTTCATGGATACGGGTAGCTCTAACCCCTCCCAAAATCGGAGTTGTGAAAGCGTAGAATTTTTCACGAATGGTTTGATCTGAAAGTGGATCGTCACGGTCTCCTTGTGGTGTTCTGGGTTCCTCACTGTATTCCTGACCGTCGGCCATAACAATTGTCACTGCAGCCCATCGCTTGCCAACGCTGATTTCGGTCAGGTAAGGGTCATCAATAAGTTCCGTCGCCCGGCTTATTCTAAGGATGTCGGGATCGGTGAGTGTGTCACGGCTGAGCTCATCTACGCCCATTTTTCCACGCACGATC
>JAAENI010000028.1 GCA_024224595.1 Hyphomicrobiales bacterium | reverse complement strand
TTATTTCTCCAACACCCTCACCATAGTTTCCAAATATTGCCACCGCTAATGTCCCCCAAATACCACACACCAGGTGTACGGAAGTGGCTCCAACAGGATCATCCAGTTTCATCTTGTCAAATGCCGTTACCGAGATCGGAATCAGCGTACCTGCAATAAAGCCAATTAGCATAGCACTTGGAACTGAAACACCATCAGCAGAAGCTGTTATCCCAACCAATCCGCCTAAAATTCCATTCAGCACCATGGAAAGGTCGTATGTTTTGAACATGATAAGGGACACGATAAATGCACCCACTGCCCCAGCTGCAGCAGCAAGCGAGGTGGTTACAAACACCTTTGAAACCATACCTGGGTCTGCCGAAAGGACAGAACCACCATTAAATCCAAACCAACCGAACCACAAAAGAAACACCCCTAATGTTGCCAGTGGCATGCTATGACCAGGAATGGGATGCACCCCATCGTCAGTAAACTTTCCTTTTCTAGACCCTAGCAGAATTATGGCGGCCAAGGCTCCCCAACCACCAACGGAATGTACGATCGAGGATCCAGCAAAATCGTAGAAACCCAATGCGTCTAACCAACCTGCGCCCCATTTCCAAAATCCAGTTATTGGATATGATATGGACACAAAGAGCGTACAGAAAATAAGGAAGGGGACGATTTTTATCCTTTCAGCAACGGCTCCAGAAACAATGGTACAACACGTTGCCGCAAACATGGCCTGA
>JAAENI010000027.1 GCA_024224595.1 Hyphomicrobiales bacterium | reverse complement strand
TAGGCGATTTGATTGAGTAGAGCAAGTGGCTCAACCATCAAAATGCAGTAACAGCCTAATCTTTTGTATCAATATTTGCGGTGGGCAACGATCAGCGTATTTCATTAATCTGTGCAAAACCACATACTCGGCGCCGAGTTTACTCTCGCTTGATATCGGCAATCAGACCCCCGGTCATTTCGATCAATCTGGATGGCGAAGTTGAAAACACATTCATTGGCGATCCAGCGGCAGCCCATATCCGGGGTAAAGCAACAATATCCTCATCTATCAGAATGACAGGAGCTACAATATGCCCGATTGGAGCAACGCCACCAATGGCAAATCCAGTAACCTCCCTCACCCATTGCCCGTTAGCGTTTTTTATTTTAGTGTTCAATAGTTTTGAAACCTTGGCTTCGTCGACCTGATTTGAACCGCTGGTCAGTACCAGTAACGGACGATCATCACAACAAAAAATCATCGATTTGACAATCTGCGCTACCGAACAGCCAATGGCATTTGCAGCGTCTACCGCGCTTCGTGTCCCTTCGGGAAATTCAACGACAGTATCCTCGTGATTGTGGTTCAGCAAAAATTGCCTTACCCGCGATACAGAACTTGATTTCATCAAAAAGTGCCCTTGAAGTCTTTTATGATATCAGTGACAAAGTAAAATCAGTACAAACCGCCAGTACCATCCTTCAGCGCGCGGTTTGCATCTGGCGTGATTGCTATCTGCCCGCGTATCATATCGTCTGCAAATCCAATAACAGAAAACACATCTGGCGGACTGGTTCCGGGTTTAAACGCTTCCATGATTACGCCTTCAGAACCGGCATCGGCCAGCAATCCGGTCTTTCTGTTGATGGGTAGTAACTTCACACCGGTTGGCACCCGAAACTCCACAGGTTTTTTGTTTTCAAATGCCTTGATCATAAAATCAGTAAATATTGGTGCAGCCAATTGCCCGCCAGTGCTGCCGCGCCCCATGGGTCGCGGCGTGTCATAACCCACATAGACGCCAACGGCCAAATCAGTCGAATATCCAACAAACCAAGCATCTTTCTCGTCATTGGTGGTACCGGTTTTTCCAGCAATGGGTACCTTAACCTTACGTACCACCGGTGCGGTACCCCGTTTTACAACACCTTCCATCATTGAGGTTATTTGATAAGCCGTCATCGGATCCAGAACCTGCTCTCGTGAATCACTAAGTTCCGGCTCTTCCTGCCCCTCCCAACTGGTCGCGTTGCAATCGTCACAGATGCGCTCTTCATGGGTAAAGATGGTTTTACCGTAACGATCCTGTATGCGGTCTATCATTGAGGGCGTAATTTTCTTACCGCCATTGGCAAGCACCGAATAACCGGCCACCATGCGTATTACCGTGGTCTCACCCGCTCCAAGCGACATTGACAAAACCGGTTGGAGATGATCGTAGATTCCAAACCTCTTTGCGTATTCCGCGACCAGAGGCATCCCCATATCTTTTGCTAATCTAACGGTCATCAGGTTTCTGGATTTTTCAATTCCCAGACGAAGGGTTGAAGGTCCGGCAAATTTTCCGCCGTAGTTTTTTGGAGACCAGACACCCAGTTTTCCACCCTGCTCCACTTTAATCGGAGCATCCAGCACCACTGACGATGGGGTGTAGCCATTATCAAGGGCTGCGGCGTAAACAAAGGGTTTGAATGAAGAGCCCGGTTGCCGATTTGCCTGAGTTGCCCGATTAAATTGCGAGGCCGCAAAGGAATAACCACCAGCCATTGCCAAAACACGGCCCGTATGCGGATCCATCACAATAATTGCCCCGGAAACTTCTGGAAGTTGTTGTAATTTGTATGACCCCTTTTTTTCAGAATCATTCAACGGTTCGACAAACACGACATCACCGGCGATCAAAACATCACTCACCAGTTTCACCTTATGAGATTTCTTAACGCCGTCTCTGATCGTGAACGCCCATTTCATATCATCCCGGGCTATTGTACCAGTTTCCCGTTTGTCGGATAATTTTCCAGATGCAAGGGTATCCGGGTGAATTCCCAAATTGACAACATTATCATCGATAGACAAAACTACAGCCAGTTTCCATTCGGGCACATCAGCAAGGTTCTTAATTTTACCAAAACTTACCCCCCAGTCTTCGCCCAGTTCGACATTTTTGATAACACCGCGAAATCCACGTGCAATGTCAAATTTCACTAAACCATCCTGGAGGGACTTTCGGGCCATTTTTTGCAGTTTGGGATCAAGCGTCGTACGAATAGACAACCCACCTTCATAGAGCGCATCATCGCCATAACGATCTGCAATCTCACGCCTTACTTCCTCAGAAAAATACTCCCCGGAAAGCAGGTATGACGAACGACGTCTTGGATTGACACTGAGTGGCATCGCCTTGGCTTTTTCGACTTCTTCAGCAGTAGCATAGCCATTTGCTTCCATACGTCCCAGTACCCAATTGCGCCGGATAACAGCATTTGCGGTTTTACGAAATGGATGGTAGTTATTGGGCGCTTTGGGCAGAGCTGCCATATAGGCGGCTTCATGCAGTTCGATTTGATGAACAGATTTATCAAAATAGGTGAGAGAGGCCCCGGCAATTCCATAGGCACCCAAACCCATAAAAATCTCGTTCAGGTAGAGTTCAAGTATACGATCTTTCGAATAGGCCTGCTCAATATGCAGGGCCAGAATCGCTTCTTTAATCTTACGCTCATAAGAGCGTTCATTGGTTAAAAGAAAGTTTTTTGCTACCTGTTGGGTAATTGTCGATGCACCTTTCGATCTTCTACCGGTGCCGAAATTTTGAATATTTCCTAGCACAGCACGTCCCAGCGCCTTTGGATCTACTCCAATATGGTTGTAGAAATTCTTATCTTCCGCAGAGATAAACGCGTTTTTAATGACATCCGGTATAGCCTGAATTGGCAAAAACAATCGCCTTTCTTTGGCATATTCTGCCATCAATGAACCATCTGATGCATAAATGCGAGTAGTTACGGGTGGCTCATAGGCATTTAGCACCTCATAGTCGGGCAGACCCTTGGAAAGATCGGTTATGTAAAGAAATATACCGCCGACTATCAGTATTGCCACCAGAGCACCAAATCCGAAAAAATAACCAATCATTCTAAAAAGCATAAATCTGTTCCAGATTACAATCATCCAGGTTCACACCTGTTTGCCGCCACTATTCAAACATTTGTGGCGATGTCGTGGCTTAATATTAATTGTGACAGCAAAATCAGCCTCAAAAGGCGATTATCTCATTTTTCAACCGCAATCAAATAATAATCTATTAGAAACTTCCAACACTCATTGAAATTGTGTTTTGATCTTTCGTTTATTGCACCCTGTTGGCGAAAAACAATCCGACCGCCTGGGTCAAGTGTTTGGAGAATTTATCCCGCCATTTATCTGATAACAGTAGTTTTTCATCCTCCGGATTTGACAAATACCCCAACTCCAGAAGCACCGATGGGACAATTGGGTCCTTTAGAACCTCAAAAGCCGCATTGCGATGGGGGTTTTTGATCAACTGAATATTATTGCGAAACACATGCAGAATTCTTTGGGCGAACTGCACTGAAAACTTCTTGGTTTCCCGTGCTGTAAGGTCAGCGAGTATATTGACTATTTCATCCTTCACCTCATTGGCCGCAAGGCCTGCGACAAGATCAGCCCGGTTTTCCGAATCAGCCAGTTGTTTGGCAAATTCATCAGAAGCCTTTTTTGAAAGTGTATAGACGGCTGCACCGCGAACCATTTTTTGCTTCAATGTATCGGCGTGAATGGAAATAAACAGATCTGCCTGTTTTCGTGTTGCTATTTTTACCCGTTCTTTCAATGATAGAAAGTGATCATCACGGCGGGTTAGAAATACGTCAAATGGGCCAGCTTGGGCGATAGCTTTCTCCAGTACTTTCGCAACCTCGAGGGTAATATCTTTTTCTACACTGCCATGTCGACCTTTCGCACCACCATCAATTCCACCGTGTCCTGGATCAAGTACGATTGTCATTCTACCTTTTTGTTTGGCTGCTCGTAACAATCGATCTCCCTTCACCACCATTTTGTTGGCAAGGCTTATTTCATTGCTTTGTTTGGCGATCTGCTTGCCAAACTCAGCCGCTTCCACTTTTTCAAAGTCCAGTGTGAATTTATAACGCCCTTTGACCATTTGCCTGAACTGTTGGGAGATGATCTTAACCGGATGGACCAACGTGATAACAATTCTGGAATGACCACGAGCCATTGTACCGTATCTGAGGTCATTCACGAGGCCGCGCGGCTTAAGATTCTCAGGTTGCTGAAATCGGAAAGCGGTCTTGCTCATATCGATGACGAGTCTTGGGGGATTATTCATGTAGAAGGGCTTTATGTCTGCCCACCCATCCAATTCAACCATCAACCGAGCTGATTGCTCATCACCCAGCAAACGTCCCTCAAATGCTATTGAGGTCAGAGGTTCATCCCCCGGTTTAACAGCGCCGATTGAGCCGGTTATCACAGTTTTTGGTGGATTAGAATCGATACTGTCTGTCGCTTCAACGCTTTGAGAGTGCACAACACCTGAAATCATGGTGACAACAACAATTGACGCTACCCTGACCAGTCTACTCAGTGTCATCAATTGTCCAAATGATTTTAATCGACCAATCATGCTCAACCGTTCGTTTCAATACCAAAGTCAGGAAGAATCATTTCAGATGGCTCCCCAAATACCTATATTTGATTAATCACAGTCGAACTGCGGATCATCATTGCTACTAGAATCAGTATTTCCACCCTAGCAAATGTTGTTACGCATTGCATCGCCTGTTAATGTCAGTTCAATAATCCCAGCGAAAAGCGACAGATTACATTATTATAGCGCATCGGACTTGTTTTGCGCTTCACTTGCGCATATTAAGTAAATAGTCGACGAGTCTGATGGCAAATATTACTGCCTGAAGATTTTGTATGGATAATCGTTCAAAAATGATTATACATATATTGGCCTGACCATTAAATGCGGTAATGATTCAATGAACATCGTTTGTAAAAACTTCCAAATTTAGCCGGTCAACAATAATTGGCGAAACAGGAATAAATACGTAGTTCGCCAGCGTAGGGGTGATTTCTATTTCGGCAGAATAGCATTGTAATTTCGTTTTTCTGCCTGAAAATATCGTCTGTGAACGCGTAGCGACCGGACGAAATCAACAGCCGACGAAAGGTCGGCATAAACCGTTGGCGGTAAAAACGTTATGTTTTTCAAAGCCAGCTTATTTTAAAACTTATTGAAAAGTAAAAGACAGTCTATGGATATGAAATCTGAGATAACCCAAGAAGCTGCTTTGCTGCAGTGTTCTATCTTATTTCCTGTCAAAGGTGTCAGCTTTGGTATGAACTTAATTCACCATCGTGATCGTATACTTTTCTATCCAAATATTGCCGACAATCAACTTTCTCCGGAACGATATTCTACAACGAAATCGTCCAACGTTCCATTATGTTTTCATTTGTCCTGGAACGAAGTTATGTTTGATATGCTGGCGGAGAGAACACCAAATGGCAAGCAGCAAGATGTTAATCGACGCATCCCACCCGGAAGAAACCCGGGTTGTGGTATTGCGCGGAAACCGCATTGAAGAATTTGATTTTGAATCCCAGAACAAGCAACAATTAAAAGGCAATATATATCTGGCGAAAGTAACAAGGGTTGAACCTTCGTTGCAGGCCGCTTTTGTCGACTATGGCGGAAATCGCCACGGTTTTCTTGCTTTTAACGAAATTCATCCTGACTATTATCAAATTCCTGTGGCTGATCGTCAGGCCTTGCTTGATGAAGAAGCTGCCGATGCCAGACGTGATGAATCTGACGAGAGTGAGGATCAGCCAGACGAAAGCCCAAGCCTTGATAATACTCAGACAGATGAGGGGGAGATAGTTTCTGCAGCAAACGATGAAACTGACGAAACCGGCGAATCTGATGAAACGGCGGTTGAATCTAAACCAAAACGCCGTCGGCGTACTCGCAAAAAACCGGACAGTTCGAAAGTCGAGGCTAAAGCGAATAAGGAAGTACAAGCCGTTGAGTCGGCAGTAACTGCTGTGGATGTAGAGGCGACCGAACAAGATGCTGCTGTCGAGGGTGTGGACGCAAATTCCGACGAAAGTAATCCGAAGGAAGAAAAAGCAGTCAAAAAACCCCGGGTAAGACGCGCTATCAAGCGTGCAAATAAATCTGTGGCGAAAAATGCTGACGATAAAAAGCCGGATGTTTCTGAAGAAACAGATGCGGAAAATGCAAATGTGGAAACAACCCGAACCGACACAGATAGCGCAGCTGCCCAATTACCTGAAAATAAACAGGAAAATGTTGTAGCTGAAACAAATATTGAAAATTTGTCAACAGATCCAGAAAAGCCGACTTCTATCGCTGCAATGATGGAAACCGATTCAATATCTGAACCGGCACCCGATGAGGCGGGAGAAGAAGACGAGCCCGATATCGCCGACGAACCTGAATTGCCAAAAAAGGCTTCTGCCGCCAGAAAACGGTCGCGTTCGACGCGCAGACCACGAAAAAACGCAAAAGTGGATTCACAAGATAAATCAAATGAAGAAACGATCATAGTCGACGCGTCTGTAGATGTTAAACCTGATTCAGAATCAGGTGAGCAAATTGAAGCTGCAGAAGAGACCCAATCCGATGAGATTTCGACGACTGGTCAAACAAATGCTGTTGACGAGGGAAAAGAAGAGGTTCCAAAACCAAAAAGCCGACGCAGAAAACGCACCTCGCGCGCCAGGAAGAATGTTGCCAAGGATGAAGTTGTAGCAGAGATTGCCAAGAACGAAGGTTCAATCACCGAGGAAGATAAAAGTACATCAACTCAATCTGCATCGGACCAAAACGGTGACGACGATGGCGAAGAAGTGCAATCGTCTGGCCAGGAAGATGCGCTTGAGGAAGTTCCCCAACGTCGGCGTTCTCGCCGCCAGTATAAGATCCAGGAGGTGGTAAAACGCCGACAAGTATTACTTGTTCAGGTGGTCAAGGAAGAACGGGGCAACAAGGGAGCAGCACTGACGACCTATCTGTCGCTGGCTGGCCGTTACTCGGTGCTGATGCCAAACACCGCGCGTGGTGGTGGCATTTCTCGCAAGATTACCAACGCTGCTGATCGAAAACGCCTTAAAGCGGTTGCTGCGAAACTGGAAGTGCCGGAAGGCATGGGCGTTATATTGCGCACCGCCGGCGCCAGTCGCACTAAAGAAGAGATTCAACGTGATTTTGAATATCTAATGCGTTTGTGGGAGAATGTTCGCAGCCTCACGCTTTCATCATCTGCACCTTGCCTTGTTTATGAAGAAGGCAGCCTGATAAAGCGCTCGATTCGTGATCTTTATGACAAAAATACTGGCGAAGTGACTGTGGCAGGTGAAGCGGGGTTCAACGAAGCCAAAAACTTCATGACCATGTTGATGCCGAGCCACACCAATAGGGTAAGCCTGTATCAGGATGAGCAAGCAATGTTCGCCCGGTTTGGTGTTGAACAGCAATTGGACAAAATGTTAAGCCAGCAGGTGACACTGAAATCCGGCGGTTATCTGGTAATTGACCAAACTGAAGCACTGGTTGCAATTGATGTGAACTCCGGACGCGCTACCCGTGAACATTCAATTGAAGATACTGCATTGCAAACAAATCTGGAAACAGCAGAAGAGGTTGCGCGTCAGCTCCGACTTCGCGATCTGGCAGGCCTGATTGTTATTGACTTCATTGACATGGAAGAAAAACGCAATAATCGTGCGGTCGAAAAGAAACTCAAAGAATGTCTGAAACACGACCGTGCTCGTATTCAGGTTGGTCGCATTTCCCATTTTGGATTATTGGAAATGTCGCGCCAGCGAATGCGTGCCAGCGTTCTAGACAGTACAATGGAGGTTTGCCCAAACTGTCAGGGAAAAGGATATATCCGCTCAAATTCATCAGTCAGTCTGCATTTGCTGCGGGCAATCGAAGAACATTTACTGAAGAATTCACGGTTCGATCTGATGATTGCTGCTGCCAGTGATATTGCTTCCTACATTCTTAATCACAAACGCAATGCTCTAATGGAAATTGAAGAACGCTTTGGCGTGAAGATATACATAGAGGGGCGCCATGATTTAGTCGGTGAAAATTACAATATTGAAAAAGGTGAGCCATCTGTTGGCGAAAGAAAGCCTGTCAACCATATTCAGGCGGGACAGATATCCAATCTGTCAGGGGCAGATGACGGGGGAGAGCAAATATCTGAAAGCCAGAATGGCGAAGAACCTTCCGAGAAACGAAAACGCCGCAGAAGACGCGGGCGTGGCAACAAGGATGAGGGTTCGGTTGAGGCAAGGCAAAAGGATTCCGAGAAAGAACTGGAAGAAAATGAATCGGGTAATCGCAAACGCCATCGGGGGAAGCGCGCAGGTCGAAACAAAAATAAAGAAACGGATGATGTGCAGATCGACAATGAAAATGCCAATGCAACCGATCTGGCTCGCTCCGTTGATGCGCAATCTGTAAATGATGAGGTTCAGTCTTCTTCAAATGCCGAGCAGATTGAGGAGGATAACCAACCTGCGAAACGCAATCGTCGGCCAAGGAAACCCAAACCCAAAACCCGGGAAATAGAGGATGTGTCTGAGGAAATTACTGCTGATTCCAAAGCCATCACCCCAGTAGAACCTGCATCTTCAGAAAGTAATGTGGGAAACAACGTTGTAAATCAGGCTGAACCTCAACGCGCGAAACGACGAACAACAAGAAGGCGCCCCACTCCCACATCACAAGAAACAGACGACAGTGGCCATCGTTCAGATGGAAAAGATCGTGAGAAACCCATTGTGCCAGTGACTGATACTGATCCTCAGGTGCAATTGGACGCGGCAATTGACGTTCAGGGCCAGACTTCCATCGATAATTTTGCTGCGCCAGCTGATGAACCCAAGGAAGACGGCAAAAAACGTGGAGGATGGTGGAGCCGAAACGGCTTTTTCAAATAATGATATTTTTTTTGATCCGGTTTGGGACACGTCCTGGAGCCGGATCATCACTTTCTCATTAGGCATTTTGCAGAACCTGCGGCCTCATTATTGTGAAAACAGCGGTCGATTTAGCACAAAGAACGGGTTTCAATAATCGCACCCGGAAATTTCCGGCATCATGAATGTCTCTTTTGTTTTGCAAAGTAAATTTGCTAAACAGTCTTCATGAGTGATTCTGAAAACCATCCCGGCGATGATCCGCTAGTGCAGGATCCTTACGCCTATCATCTGGAATATTATTCAGAAGATGGCGCGTTACGACCTGAATTTGTCGAACGCATAGAACAGGCAGTTCAAGAGCGTGATGCCAATATTCTTATTGCACTGATCAATCCACTCCACGAATCTGATCTTGGCGAAATACTGGCGGCCATTGATCCGGCCACCCGAACAGATCTGGTAGAACTGGCCGGCAATGATTTCGATTTTTCAGCACTGACTGAAGTCGATGAGACGATACGCCTTGAAGTTGTCAATGCACTTCCAAATGCAAAAGTTGCTGAAGCACTCGATGAACTTGATTCAGATGACGCGGTTTTCATACTTGAAGATATGGAGGCAGAGGACCGCGAAGAAATCCTCGAGCAAATGCCGTTCGAAGAAAGTGTTCGGTTACGGCGTTCTCTTGAATATCCGGAAGAAACCGCTGGAAGACGAATGCAGACAGAATTTGTCGCCGTCCCACCCTTCTGGACAATTGGACAATCAATAGATTATTTGCGCGTGGCCGATAATCTTCCTGATCGATTTCATGAGATTTTCGTTGTCACCCCTCAATTTGAACTCATAGGCTCAATGGATCTTGATCGGTTCTTGAAAGCAAAACGGGATCAGAATGTTGGTGAAATTCAAAATGATACACAACATCCGATCCGCGCAGACATGGATCAAGAGGAAGCGGCCCAAATTTTTGAAAAATATGATCTTTTATCAGCCGCAGTCATCGACGAAAGCAACCGCCTTGTCGGTGTGATGACCATTGATGATGTTGTCGACGTCATCCACCAGGAAGTCGAGGAGGATATCAAGCGCCTGGTTGGCGTGGGTGATGAAGAAATATCAGATAGAATGATTGAGTCGGTAAAATCCCGCTTCACCTGGTTGTTGGTTAACCTGGCGACTTCCATCCTTGCTTCATTTGTAATCGGCATGTTTGATGCGACTATCAATGAAATGGTGGCACTTGCCATACTGATGCCAATTGTTGCCTCGATGGGTGGAAATGCAGGCACGCAGACGATGACAGTGGCTGTACGTGCATTGGCCACCCGGGATATCGATATTTATAATGCCGGTCGGGTGATAATACGTGAACTCAACATTGGTGTATTTAATGGCATATTATTCGCTATGATCATCGGTCCTGTAGCCGCGATCTGGTTTGATAACTGGACGCTGGGTTTGATTATATCGACTGCCATGGTGGTCAACATGATTTGTGCAGCCGCTGCCGGTATATTTATTCCGCTGCTGCTGGACAGGCTGGATATTGACCCGGCGATTGCTTCCAGTGTGTTTGTCACAACCGTCACAGATGTTGTGGGATTTGCAGCCTTTTTAGGGTTGGCGGCCTGGTGGCTTGGGTTTGCATAGTGAATATCAAAGATCAAACCATCGCTGGATGTATCTGATGAAAATAGATTTCTTCAAATAATTGACTTTTACGTAAATATCTGACAGCAACATATTGAATCTAATTTTTTCTGGTTTTGATTATGACTGCGCCGCAAAAACGAGAGTTTCACACGATATCTGAACTCACCAAGGAGTTTGGTATTTCTACTCGTACGATCAGATTTTATGAGGACGAAGGGTTGATAAAGCCAGTGCGCCGCGGACGCACCCGCCTGTTCCGCCCGACAGACCGTCGACGGTTGATGTTTATCTTACGTGGCAAGCGATTAGGGTTTTCCATCGCTGAAATTCGTGAAATCATGAACATGTACAAAGAACCGCCCGGTGAAGAAGGTCAACTGCGACTGTTAATCAGACGCATCAATGAAAAACGGCTTGAACTGGAGCAAAAGCGCATTGATATTGATCTCACCATTCGCGAACTTGATCATGCAGAAGAGCAAAGCCTGGCAAGATTGGCCGAACTGGGTGTTGGCACCTGAATTTTGAATATCTTGAATATTACTATTTCGCGACGGTTGGTTTGCATTACTGCCTTGCTGAATTAAGCAAATCCTGACATCAGTATTCCAACCAAAATCGAGATGTTTTGTCGCTTTAACGACAATATATATTTAACATCATGATGGTAATTCTTCCTCGCTTATGGGGCATTCCTTTGACAGGCAGCCAAAGAAATGAAAACAGATTGCCAACATCCACAAGACAACACGCCTGAACTTCTGTAGCTATCGCGGATGCTGCCCATAACCAACTCTTCAAACAAATAGAGTTCACAGAATCTTTAAAAAAGGGAAGGATTCAACCATTCACGATGTGCCATGTTTCGATCTTTCGATGTGATCCGAACGTAAGAGAAAGTTGCGGGCTCATATCCACGACCCTGTGTCGAGGGCGACGATCATTCCCATGCAAGCACCAGTCGCGTTCGGATGACAACTGGCCTCCTGACAGGATTACAGGATACCGTCGGTGAATTGGAAATCCCTTGACGATTCACCGATGGAAGTTTAGCTTGAGTGATGTTAGAGTCTGTTGTGTATTCTTGGACAGACTCTTAGTAAGAAGCCATCATCAAAAGCCCACAATTTGTCTATACCATCTCCAGCATTGATATTATTGGAGATTGTGTTGGTGTCTTTCATATTTCGATTTGTAAAACGCCTTGTTTTGACAATTTTGATCATCTTCCTGCTGCCCGCTGCGTTGGCACTTGTGTGGTGGGGCGTGAAAGAGCATCCCTCAAGCTGGCGCACAGCCAATTGGCAAAGTGCCGGGGTCTTGCCCCCAGCCTCCCGTGAGAATGACGCAGTGATATATGTTATGGCGGCGCGGACTGGCGGTATGAAGGGTGCGCTTGCTGTTCACAGCTGGATCGTCACCAAGCAAAAAGGCGCGGCAAACTATATTCGTTACGATAAACTTGGATGGGGTGATCCGGTACGCCGCAATGCTTATGCGGCAGATGCACGGTGGTATTCAAACTCCCCCAATGTAATTTTTGAAGTGCGTGGCAAGCGTGCATCCATGCTTACTCCCAAAATTGAAACAGCAATCGCCTCCTATCCGTATTCATACGCGGGAGGTTATAATATCTGGCCTGGACCTAATTCCAACAGCTTTGTTGCTCATGTTGTGAACAACGTGCCAGAGCTTGGTATTGCACTGCCTGCCAATGCGGTGGGACGAAATTTTCTTGCGAGCGGTAACTGGTATCAACTTGATGCGGACTGGACAAATCTCATTGTCAGTTGGGACGGACTTGTCGGTTTTGCGCTAGGAGCGCGTTATGGGTTTGAGGTGCATTTCATGGGGCTGGTCTCCGGTTTTGATGTATTGAATCCTGCAATCAAACTGCCAGGTTTTGGGCGGATTGGTTATCGCAACTAAGATACTTTTTGCCAATTGATATTGTGTCGTAATTCTGATGCTCGCCATTATTCATGACGGCAGCGTTGGCAACTCAGTTGAACTGAATTGCCGCAAAACCGTGCAGGAAAGAACTCTCAGAAGGTTCAAGCCTTGTCAGTTTGTGAATTTTCATCACTTACAGGTTCTTCCTCCGAAAAATCAGGTTTGCTCAACACACGTTGATAAACGATACCGATTGCAATCAGTGTTGCTCCCAGTCCGATGAATGACAGAGCACGCAGGATTCCCTCCAGACCGGCCATATCAATCAGGAATACTTTTGCTACGACCAATACAAGTATACCCACTGATGCCAGACGCAATGGTTTGTAGCGTGCAATAATACCCGCTGCCAGTAGAGCGATGCCTATTACCAGCCAGACGATTGAATAGGTATAAAGTTCGGCCTCGCTTGTGCCCCCTGTATTCAATGAAAACGGGTGGTAGATATGTCGAATGGTCAGATTTATCCAGGCACTCAATAACAACGCTGCCAGAACAAAGGCACTGTAAGTGTAGGCTTTGGGGCGTCTGCCTGTGGCGTACCAACCTAAACCTAAATACAATAATCCCGGTAATACATAGGCATACAGCAATGAATTGAATATCCATCCTGATCCAATTTCACTGTGATTTATCCAGGGATTAAACACTATTAATAATCCAAAACCACCACTGATCATGCCAATATAGCCCAAAATGGTGACACCATTGGAAAGTGCTTTGCTTTGTTGGGTACGGCCAATAAATAGCAGACCCAATGCCACGCCGGCAGCAATAATTGTCAAAAGTGCTGCTTCTGCAAGCGTGTCAATTTCGGTAAAAACCTCAGAAGGATCAATTGCATGCAGTGAAACCAGCCCAATGGTGGCGACAAAACTGGCGAGTGTAATGCCTTCCAAACCTTCCAGCCATTTGTCTCTTTTGCCGCGCCCAAGAAACCATGCTGCCAGGGCAAACCCTGCTGTTGGTATTCCATAACCGTAAGTCAACCAGTTAAATATTGGCGTGGTCCCCAGATCCCCTTCTATGATAGCGGGTTCCCACATGACGCGACCGATCCACAATATTGTTGCCAAAGCCGTCAATGGGCGCAAAGCAGGCAGCGGCCTTCGATGGTAGACATAAGCAATCGCTGGCACTAGTAACGCCAGAGCAATGGTCAATGCAGCCTTTTCCAGCACCAGGCTGACCGATAATGCCAGAGCCACTATCGCTGCCACGCTATAGGCCGCGGAAGCATTGTCACGTCCGATAATATTATCATCAAAGCGGGCGAATACGAAGTTCGACAACGCAAAGTTTCCAACAAACATCAACAAAGCGACAAATGCATAACTCCAGGAGGATGAAAATTCTGCCACGCGAAAATAATGGACACAGAATAATAATATCGGCAGAAAGGCGCCACCAATAGCCAAAGCCGCACGGGCAGATGATATTCTGACACCCCAGAAACCTGTTCCTGCAGCCAGCGCAGCCAGAAATACGCCAACCCATGCATGCATCGACAATTTTTCACGCACCTGAATACTGGTAAGCAATACATCAACATTGTAGAGATCATCCAAAGCAGGCAATGTACCAAAATCAATTGACCAACTCAGGTAACCAATTGCTGAAACCGCCATTGAGGCGTAAACCACTACGCGAGAAGCAGAATAGTAGATTGCCAGCAGGAATGGCCCACCAACGATAATTGCAAGTATCAAAACGCTGACAAAATCATCTGGATAAACTTGGGAGCCGGCAGGCATGAAAACCAGCATGACGCCAAGCAACGCGCTGGCAACATAGTCAACCGGTTCAAGTTCGAATTTCAGTTTGGGGTACAGCGAGACGACAAAGACATAAGCAATCATGCACCAGGCAGCCAGTAGATAAAACGCAAGGATAATCCTGTCACCCTGCGCATCAAACAGAACCAGATTATGAATCAGGAAACCGTAAGCCATCAATCCAATTGAAACCGCAATGGCCAGCCATTTCCAATATCGCATCCGACCTACAGTAAATCCCGAAGCTGCAACCAGTAATATGTAAAATGACAATCCGGGTACCGATGGACTATCGGTAGATATGAGTAATGGCGAACCAAAACTTGCCAAAATTCCTAGTGCGGCCAGCAATGGACCGTGCAACAGGGCAGCAAAGGTGGTTGCGATTGCTACGATTGCCAATCCCAAAAAGGCAACCAGAGGTGAAAGCATGTCATAGAGTTCATAGGCGGCATAAATCGAGGAAAATGCGCCCAGTGTACCCGCAGCGGTCAGAATTGCAGGTATATTGGCCTTGCTGAAATCGGCAAAGGAGTATTGATCACCACGCCGCCTTGTCCATTCACCCAGAGCGACAAGTGCGCCGGAGAAAAATAACCCCAACGCAATTCTGACTCCCGGGCTGAGCAGGCCTTGCTCTATAGAAAATTTGACAAGGAAGACCGCTCCCAGTGCAAGAGCTAATCCCCCTACCCAGACCGCCCAGAGGCTGCCAATCGTCTCCTCGAAAGTTCGAGATGGTTTGGTTTCTTCCTGCACATCAGATTGATCAACCAAAGAACTATCAACATCCATCCGCTGAGATTCGTATTCATCATCACCTGGTTTTTGTTCAGCATTATGACTATCCACGTCGGCTTTGATTTGATCATCGATAATCCTGTCGGCACTTTTGAGATCGTCTGTGACGATATCCGGTTGCTCATCTTGCTTCAAAGATTGTTCTTCAGCGTGGGCTTTTTCTGCATTTTGAAAAGGATTCCTGGTCTTTGCCAAAACCAGGTCAAATTCCTTTCTCAATTTTCCCAATTTAAAGAAGGCAACAAAGCCCGCAACAGAACCAAAAAATATAAAGAAAACAAACAAACCTGCTAATACGAAGACGCCTTCCATACGGCAAATATCCTGTGATGTTTAATTGATGAATCTGTCACGATTATATTCTGATTTGGCAAAATAAAAAAGGCCCGAAACATTGTGTTCCGGGCCTTTGTTCCGGGTTCTGAAATCAGATATTCAGAAAATCAATCAATCATCATCAGCATCAAGATCTTCAGGCAACAACAGGTTGAGGACAATTGCGATAAACGCCGCTGGTAATAATCCAGATGTCAGCAATATTTTCAATGTAGGTGGCAAGAACCTCATAGCGTCAGGCACCAGCTGCAGCCCCAGTCCAATGGAAAGTGAGACCGCGAAAATGATCATATTGCGACGATTCCAATTGACATCAGACAGCATATTCACCCCTGCTGCCGCAACCATACCGAACATGACAATCACACCACCACCCAAGACAGGATAGGGAATGGTATTAATCGCTGCACCGATTTTGGGCACTAAGCCACCAACAATGAGAAACAAAGCACCGATAGTGACAACATGTCTGCTCATCACACCGGTCATCGAGATCAATCCAACATTTTGCGAGAATGAAGTATTGGGCAGACTACCAAAAATCCCGGCAATTGCTGTTCCCAGACCATCAGCGAAGGTAGCGCCGGTGATTTCCTTATCAGTTGCCTCACGTCCTGCTCCCCCTTTGGTAATGCCGGATGTATCGCCAACCGTTTCAATAGCGGAAATGATCGCCATGAAGCACATGCCAATAACAATAGCCCAGGTGATTTCAAATCCCCACTTAAAGGGTGCAGGTAATGCAAATACAGCGGCGCGTCCGATACCGGCAAAACTGACCATTCCCAGACCCACAGCCACGATATAACCAACAACCATACCAATCAACACAGCTGCCACCGCTGTTAAACCTCTGGTAAAGAATTTGAATCCGAGGGTCACCAAAATGACGATAAATGCCAGGCTCCAATTGCGCATCCCACCCCACTCAGGTTTTGAACGGTTAAAGTCACCTGCCCCGCCGGCAGCATATTCTATGCCGACCTTAACGAGGGCCAGACCAATCATCAAAACGATCAGGCCGGTCACCAAAGGTGGTAATGCAAATCGAATTTTACCGATGAACAAACCTATACAGAAATGGAAAATACCGCCGATCATCACACCAGCCATCAGTCCACCCATTCCCGCAACACCCGCACCTGCTACTGCAGGTATCATTACAGGTAGAAATGCAAAACTGGTTCCTTGGACAATGGGTAAACGCGCGCCGATGGGGCCTATGCCAATGGTTTGAATTAATGTGGCAATGCCAGCAAAGAACATGGACATCTGAATCATATAAACCAAATTAACAGCATCAGGACTGCCAAAACCAAATCCGGCTGCACCAGCAACGATAATTGCCGGCGTGACATTGGACGCAAACATTGCCAGAACATGCTGCAACCCCAAAGGTACGGCCTGCATGAGCGGCGGTGTATAATTGGGATCCTTTAACTGATCGGGCGTCCCAAGCGACGATTGACTAGCCATTTTCTTCTCCTAATTGTTTTACGTTGAGTTCCCATCACAAAGCAAAAGTTCCCAACCCCCTGCAATTTGAAAAATTGCTCGCTCAATAATAGTGTATGAATTGAAATGACAAAAGCGTTATTGGTCCTGCCGACTTCAAAGATAACGACAGGATTTTCAATTTAATATTGATAATAATGCCCAAAATAATTATTCCGACACATGTGATGGTGAATTTGCTGCCTAAAGTTGCAATTTTGCCAGGCAAAAGAACAATTTATGGCAAAAGGCAACAATTGTGTATGAGAGCCTGGAATACATAATTGATCAAGTTTCCAGCGGAACCATCAAATTGGCAAAGCAAAACAATGCACAGTTAAAATGTGTGAATTTCTGTGGGGAGACGCATCCCCCTTTCAAATATCCGATTATTGGTTAGGTTGATTCGCAAAACTGCACGGAGAAATACAGGCATGAAGATCGCCACATGGAACATCAACGGCATCAAAGCTCGCCATGATAATGTCATAGCATGGCTGAAAGAAGCCGAACCCGATATCGCCTGTCTCCAGGAAATCAAATCCATTGATGAGAATTTCCCTGGTGAGGAAATTGAGGCGCTGGGTTATAATATTGAGACCCATGGTCAGAAAAGTTTTAACGGGGTGGCAATATTGTCAAAACTCCCATTTGACGAGGTCAATCGTGGCTTGCCACTGGCAAATAACAATGATGAACCCGATGAGCAGGCTCGCTTTATCGAGGGTGTGTTTAGCGTTGAAGGAAAAGTTGTACGTGTTGTCTCATTATATCTGCCCAATGGTAACCCGGTAGATACAGAAAAGTTCCCGTATAAATTAGGCTGGATGGCGCGTCTGGAAAACTGGGCAAAAGAGCGTCTTGAACTTGAAGAACCGCTGATACTCGCGGGTGATTACAATGTCATTCCCATGCCGCAAGATTGTTATTCTCCCAAGGCGTGGGAGGGCGATGCTCTGTTTCGCCCGGAAACGCGTGAGGCGTTTCGACGGCTGATCAACTTGGGTTTCACTGAAGCAATTGGCAGTGTTACCAATGAACCTGAAACCTATACTTTCTGGGATTTTCAGGCCGGTGCATGGCCCAAAAACAATGGTATCCGTATCGATCATTTGCTGATGTCGCCGGAAGCCGCACGCATGTTTCATTCTGCAGGCATCGACAAACACACCCGGGACTGGGAACGCCCATCAGATCATGTTCCCGTATGGATCAATGTTACGAATTAATTGCTGTGCAACCAGTGAACAGACATTGATAATAGTGCACCGTGACAAAACTGACGATTTCTGCTAGTGTCAAGTTATGAGAACACTTCTGATGATTTCTTTGATCGTTTTGGTGAACCTGAATTTGATCCCTGCCGCCTATGCTGGCCCTGATTGCACGTGTCGGTACAAAGGTAAAAAAATTCCTGAAGGTCAGAGCGCCTGCATCAAGACTGCCAATGGCTACAAGGTTGCGCAATGTTCGCGGGTATTAAACAATGCGAGTTGGAAATTTACCAATCAAACGTGCCCGGTCGGTTGATCTACAGACATTTGGCGGAATAAATCTGAGATTATTCTGGTTTTTCAAATCATTACTTTCACAAATTTTCCTGTTGTTGCTGACATTATCACTGCCGGTTGGTGATAACGAGTGCCCTACTTCACTTCCAAATTCGTCATTGTAACTACAGTTCTGATCTGCGAATAAAGCCCATACAGATATTATTGAGGCACGGTTGCAATATGAGGCAGAATATACTCCATATCATTGGTGGCGGGCTAGCGGGTAGCGAAGCGGCATGGCAGGCGGCAAATGCTGGATACGATGTAATTTTACATGAAATGCGAGGGGTGCGAGGCACCGATGCGCATCAGGGCGATGGGTTGGCAGAACTGGTCTGTTCCAATTCTTTTCGCTCAGATGATCATGAAATGAATGCTGTGGGCGTGTTGCATCAGGAAATGAGACTGGCAAATTCGCTGATAATTGCATCCGGTGACAAACACAAGGTACCGGCAGGGTCGGCTCTGGCAGTTGACCGTGAACATTTTTCCGATGAGGTAACACGTACACTGGAAAAGCATCCACGCATAAACATTATACGCGAGGAAGTGGAAACACTGCCGCGTGATGACTGGCAGCAAACTATTGTTGCGACAGGGCCGCTGACATCTCCGGCGCTGGCTGAGGCGATAGCATCGGCAACAGGTGAAGATGCCTTAGCCTTTTTTGATGCGATTGCTCCAATTATTCATTTTGACTCGATTGATCTTGATGTCGCATGGTTTCAATCGCGCTATGACAAAGTCAGTGCCCATGCTGCGGAACTGGGTGGTGATGGCAAAGATTATATTAATTGTCCGATGAACAAAGAACAGTATTACGCCTTTATCGATGCACTGGTTGGGGGTGACAAAGCCCTGTTTAAAGAATGGGAGGATACGCCCTATTTTGACGGTTGTCTGCCAATTGAAGTTATGGCGGAGCGCGGACCGGAAACCTTGCGCCATGGCCCGATGAAGCCAATGGGCCTGACCAATGCTCATAAACCGGACGAAAAAGCCTATGCGGTGGTTCAACTGCGCCAGGATAACGCCCTGGGCAGTCTTTATAACATGGTTGGTTTTCAAACGAAGCTGAAATATGGCGAGCAGATACGGGTCTTTCGCACCATTCCGGGCCTTGAACAAGCTGAATTTGCCCGTCTTGGCGGCTTACATCGCAACACTTTTATCAATTCGCCTGCGCTGCTTGATCCTACATTGGCCTTGAAAGCACGATCTGGACTTCGTTTTGCCGGGCAGATAACCGGCTGTGAGGGTTATGTTGAAAGTGCTGCCATTGGCCTGCTGGCGGCAAAGTTTGCTGTCGCTGAAATGCAAGGACAACCCCTCCCAGCGATTCCCAAAACCACCGCCTTTGGGGCCTTGCTTTATCATATCACCGAGGGCCATATTCAATGGAATGATGAACCAGGGAAACGTTCATTTCAGCCGATGAACATTAATTTTGGCCTGTTTCCACCAGTCGAGATCGTCAAACCGGAGGGTATTGGGCGTTTTCGCGGTAAAGACAAAGCCAGACTAAAGAAGAAAACTATGGCAGCGCGCGCCTTGCGTGATTGTGCTTCATGGTTGCAGGAATGTGAAATGCAGCAGGAGTCCGCGTGATGAGTAGTTTGAATAGTACGTTTTTTGAAATTGAAGTGGATGGCGGCGTTGCCCATCTGGCTATGAACCGGCCTGAAAAGGCAAATGGTATGTCACCTGATTTTTGGGAAGACCTGCCCCGCCTGACGAAAGAGCTGGAACAGGATATGACCATTCGGGCGATGGTTATCTCGGGCAAGGGGAAACATTTCACCGGTGGCATGGATCTCAGTGCATTTGGCTCGATTATGGATTTGCTTAAAAGTGAACCAGGTAGATCATCCTATGAAATGCGAAAGCTGGTTTTGAAACTGCAAAACAGTTTCAATGCATTGGAAGAAGCCAGGTTTCCGGTCATAGCAGCGATCCATGGCGCTTGTATTGGCGGTGGTATTGATATGATCAGCGCCTGTGACATTCGCCTGGCTTCCAATGATGCCACATTCTCAATCGAAGAAATAAACATTGGCATGACAGCGGATGTTGGAACCCTGCAGCGACTGCCAAAACTGATGGCACCGGGAATAGTCAAGGAACTGGCGTATACCGGGAGAAGGTTTTCTGCAATTGAGGCCAAAGACTGGGGATTTATCAACACCATTTGTGACAGCCCTCAAGACGTACTCGTTAAAGCAATAGACCTGGCGCGGCAGATTGCGACCAAGTCACCTCTGGCGATATCAGGTATCAAAAAATCGATAGATTATGCCAGAGACCACAATGTCGCTGACGGCCTCAACCAGATTGCAACCTGGAACGGTGGCATGTTGCGTCCAGAAGATTTGATGGGGGCAATAAAAGCCAAGATGGAGAAAAAGCAAGCTGTGTTTGCTGATTTATTGCAAAGCAAATAATAGTTTTGGGGCACTTTCAAACGCGGATTGCTAAATTCACCCAACATCCCTTCTGCTCAATTCAGGCAAACCCGGCATTCCCGCAGAATCTGGATTGCGCTTGACATATTCCGTTTTCAGTGTCTGAGACCCTTTACGGCTGCCATCGTGGCTCCATCCCGGTGGCCGCCAAAAATATTGCAATCGCTCACGTAATGTCAGCCCGGAGGAAAGCGCATCCGAAAACATCGCAATCCATTCGTGGAAGGCGACTTTTAGCGGGTTAAATGTAGCAATATTTCTGACAATGCCGTAGGTAGGGCGGTCTTCTTTCAGTTCAGGCACAAATGTGCCAAACATCTTGTCCCAGATGATCAGCGTTCCGGCATAATTGGCATCAAGATAGCGCGCGTTGGTGGCATGGTGTACCCGGTGATGAGAAGGTGTATTCATCACCGTTTCAAACCAATCGGGCATTTTATCAATTGCTTCGGTGTGAATCCAAAACTGATAAACCAGGTTGAATCCGTATAAAAACGCCAGAAACGCCGGGTGAACGCCCAACAATACCAGAGGCGTCAGAAGAATAAATTTTCCGGTAAAAACTCCGGTCCAGCTTTGGCGCAAAGCGGTCGATAAATTGTAATGCTGGCTGGAATGATGGTTGATATGTTCAGCCCATACCCAGCGTATCGTATGGGCAAAGCGGTGATACCAGTAATATCTGAGATCATCCAGGATAAAAGCAACTAGCCCGACCCACACCGATATGCCCAAATCCCAAAACCTGAATTGCCAGATCCAAATAGCAAATCCGTAGGAAATGAATCCGAATATCAATCCGCTCACCACACTACCCGCTCCCATCAACAGGCTGGTCAGCGTATCACGTGTTTCGTATTCACCTTTTGATTTCCAGAATTTGATACAGGCAATTTCCATCAGCATGGCGGCGAGAAAAACAGGCACCGCCAATTGGGTTACATCTGGAAAATCAGGGACATTCATTGTTGTTTCTCCAGTTTCGTCAATTGTTCGACAAGACGGGACAATTCGGTTGAACTATAGAATTCATATCGCCCTTTTGGATGGGTAAAGTCATGAAAAGTGACAGATAAACTGTTTTCTTCGCATTGTTCAAAAGACGCGATATCTTTTGAACCCAGAAGACGGGTAATGAACCGGTCTTGGATAGCTTCCACAAAACCCAGTTGCCCGGATTTTTCCATTTCGATGAAAGCAACACTTTGATCAACACTGATTATTGTTGTGTCCGAAACATTTTCGCCAGCGAAATCGCGATGGAAGATTTCTATCGCGTTATTGCGGTCTTTTATCCGAGCAGTTTTTGACAAACCGGAATAACGTATAATCAGGACAATCAGGGCGATTCCCAACGGTGTAATCAGAGCAAATATCTCAAGAGGCATTATTGAGGCAACTTCGAAAGCCTGGACATCAAATCTGAAACGACATTATGGGGTGGCGATAATTTTCGCAAGCAGGCGTTTGGATTTCCAGAGACACCAGATTATCGCCAAATGTGAAGGAGGACTGGTGGTATTTTCCATATGAATTCCTCGCTTGCGAATGTGTTGCAATTCCAATTTTGACAAGGC
>JAAENI010000026.1 GCA_024224595.1 Hyphomicrobiales bacterium | reverse complement strand
GCATTATATTACCAGTAATTGATTGAAGAATTCAGGTTCTGATTGCAGTAATGGGGATGTAAGTCAATTGATCATTCGTTGGGTGGTGATTGTTTAAATAAGATTCTGACTAATTGGCACATTACGGCAATAAAATTCAGGGTTTTTTGATCCATTTTATCTGGTAGGAATGGGCGTATATTTCTCCAAATGATGTCAAGAGCTAGTGTATTTATTTTTGAGCCATATAAATCAATGGTTTGGCCTGTGTGATGTGCATTGCTATCATCTCGCACCTCCATTATGCTCCGCGCCGTCCACATAATCAGGTGGGAGAGGTCAAAATATGCGCAATGAAATCGCCGAAGCCCTTAAAGTGGCTCAGAAGTCAAAAAACAAACATCGAGTATCAACGTTACGTCTGGTACTGGCTGCCATCGGAGACCGAGATATTGCCCTCAGGGGCAACGGTAAGGACAAGGCAGATAACGAAGAAGTTCTTGATATATTAACGAAAATGATCAAGCAACGACTGGAGTCTTCCAAAATTTATAACGAAGGCGGCAGGCCTGAACTTGAAAGACAAGAACTCGAGGAAATTGAGATTATTCGAGAATTTTTGCCCAGGCAGCTGGATGAGCAGGAGAGTAGTGCGGCAATCAGTGAGGCAATTGAGGAAACTGGAGCTGAATCATTGCGCGATATGGGCAAGGTGATGGGTGCATTGAAAGCCAAATATCGCGGACAACTGGATATGGGCAAAGCAGGAGCCGCTATCAAACAAGCATTGAGTGGATAGAAGCGACAACGAGATTCTCGATTCATTTTGCTTTTCCAAAAATTAACCGGGGCCTCACAACAGTTTTTTATTTTGTTCGTTATTTTGGACGCCACTTCTGATATACTAAGCCATGCGCTTTCCACCTTCATTCCTGGACGATATTCGTGACCGACTTCGTATTTCTGAAGTTGTTGGCGCTCGCGTACAATTTGATCGCAAAAAAACCAATGCAGCAAAAGGCGATTATTGGGCCTGCTGCCCATTCCACGGCGAAAAGTCACCAAGCTTTCATTGTGAAGATCGTAAAGGACGATATCACTGTTTTGGCTGTGGGGTATCTGGAGATCACTTTCGCTTTCTGACGGAACTTGACGGACTGGCATTTCCGGAAGCTGTTGAGCGACTGGCAGATCAGGCTGGATTGCCAATGCCGATCATGAATAAACATGAGCAGCAACGTGAGGAAAAGCGCGCATCTTTATTTGATGTATTGGAACTGGCATGCGGATATTTTTGCGATCAATTGCAAACTTCTCCCGGAGCTCGGGCGCGAGCCTATCTGCGCGACAGGGGCTTGTCCGCAGAGGTGCAACAGTTTTTCAAAATTGGATTTGCACCCGATAGCCGTAATTCGCTGAAGGAATTTCTGGCTTCCAAAGGGGTTGAAAAAAGTCAGATGGAGGCCTGTGGGCTTGTCATATTCGGAGATAATATCGCGGTTTCTTATGACCGCTTCCGTGATCGTATCATGTTTCCAATTCCAGATTCACGCGGGCGGGTAATTGCATTTGGCGGCAGGGCAATGTCGAGTGATGCCATGGCCAAATATCTGAACTCACCCGAAACGGATATGTTTCATAAATCAAATGTATTGTTTAATTTCGCCAATGCGCGCAAGGCTGCCTATGAGCGCAAGCAGGTGATTGTTGTCGAGGGATATATGGATGTTATCGCGCTGCATTCGGTTGGTTTTACAAATGCTGTGGCTCCGCTTGGTACAGCATTAACAGAACGCCAAATGGAGCTGTTGTGGCGAATGCATTTGGAACCGGTTTTATGTTTTGATGGCGATGGCGCCGGGCAAAAGGCTGCCCACCGGGCCGTCGATCTGGTTCTGCCAAATTTGCAACCTGGCCGTACAGTCAGATTTGCGATGATGCCCGAGGGGGTGGATCCTGACGATTTGATCCAAAAAAATGGCCCTGAAGCCTTCGAGGAAATACTGAAATCCACACTGCCTTTAGCGGAAATGGTCTGGAACCGTGAATTCCATTCAGGAATGGTGCTGGATTCGCCCGAGCGCAAGGCTGAGTTTGAGCAAAGAATCAAAGCTGTTGTTGCAGGGATTCGCGATGAAAATGTCAGGCGTCACTACGCACAAAACATTGCTGAGAGGCTTGCGATTAATTTTGGCGGTTCTAAAAACAAGAAAACATGGAATCGGTCTGCAAACAGAAGTTCAAATAATAAGTATGGCTGGGGTAAGGCGAACGGCATTCAATCAAATTCTGGCCCTATTGGCGCATCACCGTCACTGACTAATTCCAGTCTTGTTCGAAAACGCAGTATGTTACCGCCATTGCGCGAGAGTGCGTTGGTAATCGGCGTTGCGATGCACCCAGCGCTCAGCGTAATGTTTTTTGATGAAATAGTCTCTCTTGATATCGAACATAGCGACCTTGGGCGGTTACATGCCAGTATTATTGATGCGCTTGCTGCTTATGATGGCGAGAATGATTGTATGAATCGCGATGAGTTGTATCAGATTATTGTCAATGGCGGGTTTGGTGATCTATTTGCACGATGTGAGCGCCAGATTCGTGATAGTCGAATCTGGCAGGCTTTGCCTGAAGCGGCATTTGAGGATGCGATTGACGGATGGAAACAGACTTATGCCTTGTACTTGAAAAATCGTACACTACATAGTGAATTGAAAACAGCAGAACGTGCGCTTGCTCAAGATGACAGCGAAGAAAACCTCGAGAGACTGCTGCAAATACGTGGTGAAATAGAACTGGACGACGGTACGGAAGCGCTTATCGAGGGATTTGGTGTTTCTTCAGGACGTCCATCGAAAGGATTTTGAGCTGATATGGTTGGATAAAAACCTGAAAATCAGTGAAAATTGCGTTGTTAATTCGGATTATTTGTCACAATTTTACAGTTTCGATCTTGACGTTTTGTGTTTTTGCCGAAATCAAGATAGAGATTGCAACAAAAATTCAAAATTAACATTGGAATATTTGAATTTCCAGTTCGCATCATCATAAATTCAGTCAAGTAATTTACCGGGTTAATAGGCGGTTAACCCTGAGATTGTTATGGCATTGATATAAATTGTGCGTAACTGATTCGCTTTGGTTTATATTTTGAATGCTAACAGCTACATGAATTTCGCTTGACCCGAATGGGAAAAGTTGGAATTCGCGGAGAGAAGCCATATGGCAACAGCTACAGAGTCTAAAAGCAATACCCCGACAAAAGCCAAAGGCTCTACCAAAGCAGCCGGCAAGGCAACTGGCAAAAACGAAAAGACATCAGACGTTCAGGACAAGCCTCTTCTGGACCTTAGTGATGCGGCAGTAAAGAAGATGATCAAAGCTGCTAAAAAGCGCGGCTTTGTTACTGTTGACCAGCTCAATGGGGTGATGCCCTCAGATGAGGTGTCCTCGGAACAAATTGAAGATATTATGTCGATGCTGTCTGATATGGGCATTAATGTTGTAGAAGACGAAGATGTTGAAGATGAAACTGCCAGCCGTGAACTGACCGAGGGTGGCGAAAAGGCAGTTGTTAAAGCCAAAAAAAGAGAGCCTACTGATCGTACAGATGATCCTGTGCGGATGTATTTGCGTGAGATGGGTACCGTCGAACTGCTGTCTCGTGAAGGTGAGATTGCAATCGCCAAACGCATTGAGGCGGGTCGCGAGACAATGATTGAAGGTTTGTGTGAAAATCCACTAACCTTTCAGGCAATTATCATTTGGCGTGAAGAACTGATTGAAGAAAATATTCTGCTACGCGACATTATTGATCTTGAGGCAACCTATGCCGGGCCGGAAGCAAAGGCTATTCCGACACCCGAACCTGTTGTCAGCAAAGAGGTGCCCAAGCCCGAGGTAAAACGGGAAATTCTGCCTGGTGATAGTGCCGAGGAAGAAGAAGATGAAGATGATGAAGACGAAAATGCCTTGTCACTGGTAGCAATGGAAAATGAGTTGCGCCCGCAAGTGATGCTGATTTTTGACGAGATTGCCAATTCCTACAAAAAGCTTCGTCGGTTGCAGGATCAGCTTGTGGAAAAAGCACTCGATAATAAAAAACTCTCGCCCGCACAGGAGCGGCGCTATAAAGAGTTGCACAATTTGGTGGTTGATGCAGTCAAGTCATTGTCACTTAATCAGCATCGCATTGAAGCACTGGTCGAGCAGCTTTATGACATTAATAAACGTCTGGTTGGCCTGGAAGGCCGGTTGCTGCGACTTGCAGAATCTTATGGTGTATCGCGAGAGAATTTTCTGGAAGAGTATTTCGGTTCGGAACTCGACCCGAACTGGTTGCGCCGCATTGCCAATCTGGCAGCTAAAGGATGGAAAGATTTTAATAAGTCTGAGAGTTCCAACATCAAGATGATCCGGGGTGACGTGCATACACTGGCATCGGAAACCGGACTTCAACCTACTGAGTTTCGCCGTATTGTGCACAAAGTACAAAAAGGCCAGCGTGAAGCCCGTCAGGCCAAGAAGGAAATGGTAGAAGCGAATCTGCGTCTGGTTATTTCTATTGCGAAAAAATATACCAATCGCGGATTGCAATTCCTTGATCTTATTCAGGAGGGCAATATTGGTTTGATGAAAGCAGTGGATAAATTCGAATATCGCCGCGGTTACAAATTTTCCACTTATGCAACCTGGTGGATCCGGCAGGCAATTACCCGCTCAATTGCAGATCAGGCCCGCACAATTCGAATTCCTGTGCATATGATCGAGACGATTAACAAAATCGTCAGAACCTCCCGTCAAATGCTACATGAGATTGGACGCGAACCGACGCCCGAAGAACTGTCGACAAAACTGGCTATGCCGCTGGAAAAAGTGCGCAAAGTGTTGAAAATTGCCAAAGAGCCGATTTCTCTGGAAACGCCCATTGGTGATGAGGAAGACAGTCATCTGGGTGATTTTATTGAAGATAAAAACGCCATTCTGCCCATTGATGCGGCTATTCAGGCTAATCTTCGAGAAACGACGACAAGAGTGCTTGCTTCCCTTACACCGCGTGAAGAACGCGTGTTGAGAATGCGATTTGGTATTGGTATGAATACTGACCACACACTGGAAGAAGTCGGACAGCAATTCTCTGTTACGCGTGAACGTATCAGGCAGATTGAAGCCAAAGCTTTGAGAAAACTGAAGCACCCAAGCCGCAGTCGAAAACTGAGAAGTTTCCTGGATAGCTAAGATACTTCCGCCATCCAATATGCCATGTACTTTAGTTCCAGGTGATTAGTTTAGATGAACATAACCGTGTGCATGTGGCTGGGATTGTCCATTGTGTTTGGTGCTGTTGAATATTCTTATAGGTTAGCCCCTGCAAGTCAGTATTTGGTTGCCGAGTAGATTGCTTAGAGAGACAGTTGCAAATATCCTGAATAGAAGGACGAATAGACATGTCGTTTTTTAAAAAATTATTTGGAATGAAGCCTGCATCAGATGATCCAGTATCTTCCATTGAGCATAAAGGTTATCTGATTACAGCAACGCCGATGTCAGATG
The DNA here is from genome assembly GCA_024224595.1 of Hyphomicrobiales bacterium. Taxonomy (GTDB): domain Bacteria; phylum Pseudomonadota; class Alphaproteobacteria; order Rhizobiales; family Rhizobiaceae; genus JAAEMP01. Next base: position 1,277 of record JAAENI010000026.1, on the reverse strand, counting down.
GCGGACAGTTTCGTCTTTGTGCTGTGATAAGTCGCGAAATTGATGGAGAAACTCAAACTCATCGAATGATACGTGCCGACATTTTTCCAAACCGTGATGATGCTATTGAAACTTCTTATCGCAAAGCAAAACAGATGATCGGTGAGCAGGGTGATCGCATATTCAAGGCAAATTGACTAGTTGTTCTGTTCGATCTTTCACCAACTCAAAATTGCAGAAACGATTGAAGATGAACGCATCTGATGATGATCTGGAAACCTGGCGTTCGACCGATAACAACAAAGTGGTCATCTGCGAAAAGCTGATCGAAATATTTTCCCGTCAGCACAGAATATTGGAAATTGGTTCGGGGACCGGGCAGCATGCAGTCTGGTTTGCCCGGCACATGCCCCACCTTATCTGGCAAACATCTGACAGACATCAAAATCTGGAATTTATTCGGCAACGTCTGGCCGTTGAAGGGTCGGATAATATTGCCCAGCCTCTGGAACTTGATGTTACTACGAATCTCTGGCCCGATCCGGTATATGATGGCGTTTTTGCGGCCAACTGTATTCATATAATGGCATGGAATATGGTGGTTTCGATGTTTGATGGTATTGGACAAAAGCTGGGGAAGGACGGGCGAGTGGTTTTATACGGACCTTTTAAATATGCCGGCGAATTTACTACTCCCAGTAACGAGCAATTTGATAAATGGCTAAAAGATCAAAACCACGAAAGCGGCATTCGTGATTTTGAGGCTGTCGACGGACTGGCCCAGGATATAGGGTTACGTCTTATTGCCGATCATTCGATGCCTGCCAACAATCAATTGATTGTCTGGGGTTAGTTTCTGCACATCGACATTTGGGTAATAAATCTTATTGTTTAACAATTGCATTAAATAAAGGAACAACCCAATGCCAGAGATCATAACGCGCCAGCAATGGGTTGAGCACCGGTTGAATCATTTGGCTGATGAAAAAAATTCAATCGCCTCCGTGATGAACTATCCTCCAAACGGCGGGAGATACCATGGGTTGAGGTGGAAGAAGATTATCAGTTTACCGGGGAAATGGGTTCGGTCAGTCTCAGCAAATTATTTGGCACACATTCCCAGTTGATCGTTTATCATTTTATGTATGGCGAGGATTGGCAGGAAGGGTACCCATCATGTTCGTTCTGGGCTGACAATTTTGACGGCATTGAAACTCATCTGGGTGCTCGCGATGACAGATTTGCAGTAATTTCCATTGCGCCTTTTTGAAAAATTGGTAACTTATAAAAAGCGGATG
>JAAENI010000025.1 GCA_024224595.1 Hyphomicrobiales bacterium | reverse complement strand
GCCGCAAATCCCCATAGGGCAAGTTGCTTGGTCCGCGAACAATCTCATGCGATTTCCTGCATTGGTGCTTCTCCGACACCGGTGAGAACACAGATCGTTCCCGCCTACACTGTGCCAGCGGTGTCCGAGAAACCTACACAGATTTTCGTTTTACTATTGCCAATGTCAGCAATGGGTTGATGGTGCGGAGTGGAGGGACGGTTTGGAGACATAGTTATGACTACTCCTAACCTACCAGCAATTATTCCACCTCGCAGAGCGTGGAACCGAGGTCGAATCATCGGTCAAAAACGCCCATTGAAACCAAAACAGGTTTGGGCAATTCGAGCGCGACTTGAATTAGCTGGAAAATCCCGTGATCTGGCTTTGTTCAATATGGCTGTTGATAGTAAATTGCGAGGCTGTGATTTAGTCCATTTGATGGTTTCGGATGTTTATATAGCTGGCCGTGTCAAGGAAAGGACATCCGTTCTGCAAAGTAAAACCAAGCGGCCTGTCCAGTTCGAGATTACTGAAGGAACGCGCAATTCTCTCGCGACTTGGATCGGCGATCCTGCAATGATTGGTTCTGATTTTCTTTGGCCAGGCAGATTTCATGAACCCGACCACATATCAACGAGGCAATACGCAAGAACGGTCAAGAAGTGGGTTGCATCAATTGGGCTAGAACCCAGTGCATACGGAACTCATTCATTGCGACGGACCAAAGTTGCGCAAATCTACAAGAAGACAGGCAATCTTAGGGCTGTTCAATTGCTGCTTGGTCATACCAAGATGGATAGCACTGTTAGATATCTCGGTGTTGATCTTGAGGATGCACTTACGATCTCGGAAAGCGTTGAAATTTAAACACAACAATGGGCTGACTGTAGCGACGTTGGCCCAAAGCCGACCTTCAGTAAAATGAAATTCCACCATCGCCACTACAAAAGTAGACATAAGTCATGATTTGGCTTGAGATTGCTCGAATGACGGCAACGCGGACAAAGCTGCCTTCCATGTCGAGGCCAATAGTTGACTTAACAGTGTAGCCGTCGCAAAAAATGACAGTTAAGATATCTGTCTGAACGGAGACCTATATGATTGTGCCTTTGACATCTGCGCCAACCCTTGAATCAGAACGTTTGACCATTCGTGGGCCAGTAAGAAGCGACCTACCCGAGTTTACCCGGTTCATGACAAGTTCACCCAGGATGAAGGTACAGGCAGAGACGGTCAGCAAAGAACAAGCTTGGTTTGGATTTTTGACGGGCGTCGGTCACTGGCAATGGCACGGTTTTGGTTTCTTCACATTAATTTTGCGTGGAGAGAAACTTCCGCTTGGTCGCGTGGGGTTGCTCAAGCACTCGAACTGGCCCGAAGTTGAGTTGGCATGGCATCTTTTTGAAGGGGCCGAGGGCAACGGGTATGCAACTGAAGCTGCGCAAGCAGTTCGCCTCTGGGCGCACCAATGCCACGGATTAAAGCGATTGGTCAGCTACATTCATTGCGAAAATCATCGTTCGCAAGCAGTTGCGAAACGTCTCGGAGCCGTGACTGATGGTACGCGCGCTGAGCACGAACCCGATGCAGAAGTTTGGACCCACCTGTCTGCACTCAAATGATGGCTTTGAGGGTTCTCAATCTTGGATTAACATTGCGAGAAAATGTTAATTTGGGCTCTGAACGGCCATTGAAACAGTTTAGGAGATTCTGTTTCAACGCATCCCCCCAATCGATTTTACTCACGCTTTCATACATTAGCGTGAGTCATGATTTGGTATAGGATGTAATCTGCAGCAGCCCTGAGGTTCTGTTCAAGGTTGTTTGTGGTTCTTCTTATTTGATCTGGATATCCACCAGGTACGAATGTCCTCGTGCCGCACCAGAATAGTGAGGGGTTACATTTATCTGATAGCGCCCGACCTTTTTGTAGTCGTGCACTAATTCCAATGGGTTATTCCCTTTTTTGCAGTCATTGTCACATTTGAAAAACTGGAGTTTACCATCTCCCCAATTCACCTCTGCAGCAGACACAGTAGGATAAAGGTCTTTGGTCAGCGTGACTCTGCGGGACGCATCTCCAGTGCCAAATCTGACAGCCAATGGTACCGAGGTACATCTGTTCCTTTGGCCAAAGTCGTAGTCTTTGGGCTCTATTTCGTCGGATGCTATTGTTTGGCCGTTTTCTTCCAATCTGAGTTTCAGCTTCCATTTCTTATAATGCCGATTGGTTGAGTTGGACTGGTACTTTTTTGGTATGTGTACACAACTCTCCCAGTTCCCATTGTATAGAGTTGGTCCTACACTATTTTTGGAAAGCACTTCGGTTCCGTCTTGTGTGAGAGCTTCTACGACCATGCTCACAGGTCGATCAGTGGAAATGGAAATATCAGCGATCATATTCATCCCGTAATCACTTATTGCCATGTTGTTTGTTGCATTTCGTTTGATGGCATTCAACTTAACCACTGGGAAAGAAGTCGGTACCGATACTTCAGCATATCCGGAATAGAATTCAAAAGCTTTATCGGGATCGTATTTTGTGTGGCCACTGAAAAGTCCTGTATCGAAGGTTGAAAAAACCAAATGTGCTCCCGGATTTCCATAAGTGTAGCTCAGCAAATTCTCGCATTTTGTTGTTTCCTTAATACGCACGTGGGGTATTGTTTTGGCAGAATCCCAGTCTATCCCCCCTTTATTCATGTAGCCATTTTTGCAGTTGGCGAAAAACTCATTGATAAACTTCTTAGGTCCGATGACTTTCACTTTGTGCGGTGCTGGACCCGCCGATGATTGAAATTGCAGCGGCGTGCGCTGTCGTATCATTGTGTTCCACCATTTATCACTTTTTGTTTTGGCTTGTTTGAAATTGGTGAAACTTCGTTCTGCAATACTACCTAAGAACAAATAGACACCCTCGTCAGACGCGCCAATCCCACACATTATGTCCAACCTGTATGGGGAGTGCTCGCCTTCCATCATCCCTTTATAATTTTTCAAGACCTTGTGGCGATGATTTCCCTGACGGTCTTTATAAATCTCTCCAATATGTACTTTGTCTAATAGTATCATGCCGTGGACAGGGTGAGTGTACGGTTTTGTCCAACGGCACGCAGCCACCGGGTTGCTATCGAAAAGGAGAAAGGCGCTAACGGTCAACGCAATGCCCATCAATTTGTTTATATGTGTTTTCATAATTTTCGCCAAAGTTTGCTGCAGGGTTTAAATCTATTCAGCCAATTCATAATAGTTAGACGTGCAAGATCCTCAATTCCTTGAAAAAAATGTAAACATTCCTCTGGCGCAATTTTTACTCCGAACAAAAGCCAATGTAAATTAACGCTTGTACAATGGCATCGCGTACGCAATTTACTCCCGCTTTTGCATATTAGCGTGACAATCTCCCCTGCCCTAACCTGTTGATTTAATGCCACTTTCATATAAACCACCTTGCATATGTCACGCTATTGTATAAAATATCCCTATTATCGTGATAATAATCTGGCCATTATGAACAAGAAAACCACCCAAAAAAAAACAACCCCTGGAACAAGGGAAAAATCATAGGCAGAAAGCCGCCTCTTTCTTCAGACCATGTACAAGTCATTCGTATGATGCTTTCTCAGCGTGGCAACATTCGAGATATGGCGATGTTTTCTCTGGCTATCGATTCCAGTCTTCGAAGCAGTGATCTGGTGGCTCTTAATGTTTCTGATGTGATGATGGGAGATATTGCGCGTGAACGTGCAACAATTGAGCAAAAGAAAACCAAAGAGCGCGTTACGTTTTCTATGTCGGATTATACCCGCGTGGCTGTTCGTGATCTGGTTCGAGAGGAAGACAAGAGTTTTAACGATCCCCTCTTTGCTTCTCGGAAAGGCCTTAGCACGGGGAAACGCATCACCGTCAATTGGTATCGTAAACTGGTGAAGCAATGGATATCACTGGCGAGGCTCGATCCTGTCCTGTATGGCTCCCACTCAATCAGGCGCACACGTGTGGCGCACATTTATCGCAAGACAGGTAATCTGAAGGTGGCACAATTATTGTTGGGGCACAAGAATATTGAAATGACCGCCAACTATCTGGGCATCGAGGAAGAGCAGGCCTTGGGGATAGCCGAGCAGTTTGAGTTATAATGAGGTCGAGTCCGGGGCAGAATAGCATGTTAGTGAAAACCCGCCATTGATGATGAATGCAGCGAATGGCCGCCTGGATCAATTGAAAAAAATTCATCCAAGTTGCTTTATGATCTCAAGTCATTTTGGGTCGTAAACTTTGAAAACTGCTGCGTGCTCATACAGTTTTTGCAGGCATCAGCGGGGCACAGGTTTTGTGCGACACACAATCGCTCCGGCAGTGCGGCAAGCTGCGTGACGGTTTGTATGTCGCATGTTGTAACCCCGAAATAGTCATCAACGAAAGCGCAAGGCGCTATGCTACTCTTTTCATCGATAAATAGGAAGTTTCGCGCGACCTGGCAGTCGTCAATCCTGAGTGCTACGTCCTCAGCAGAGTCTGCGATCCGTCCAACATAGGGATCGCCACCTAGAAGCTCCACACCCCGTTCTCTCAAACATAGTCTGAGGCTCGGAAGGAGCCGTTTTAGCGTTACAACATCATCAATATTTAGGCGGTTTTCCAGAAAAAACTCAGGTCTATCACGCCCACCAAGTTGGTTGAATGTAATTTGCGACACACCCCAATCTGCAAACCTATCGCACAGTCCCTCAAATTCGGGCAACGTATGTCTCATCAGCACAACATTTGCCCGCACCCTCAGCGGGCTGTTTTTCTGAGCGGCTTGCGCAACCAGTTCGGGGACCCACCTTTCCAGTTTTGAAAAGCCCCCCTTCCAACCACGCAGATCCTCGTGGCGCGTGCCTATTGCATCTACACTCAGGGTAACTTCCTCAAAGTGCTGGACCAGACGTGTGCGTAAAGTACTGGACCCAAGTGTTGTCCCATTGGTTGTTAAGCTTTGCGTTAATCCAAGCGCGGCGGCTTGATCGCTCATCGTATCAAAATCCGCCCATAACGTGGGTTCGCCGCCAAGCCAGCTCAGCATTACGTTTAGGTCGCCGGTGTTTTGCAGTTCTGCCAACAGACTGATCATACGGCTGACTTCCATGGTAGAAGCAACCGAACGTGGGAATGCCAGCCTTTTGTCATATGCGCAAAATGGACAAGCCAGGTTGCAAGTGTCCATGACACGCCACAGTACGACAAACGGCGTGTCGGTTGACTGAAACGGTTGGGTATAGTTTTTCATAGCTCAAACCTTTAGCAAATTGTAATTTGCAAGTTGCATATTGCCTCCATGTGAGTCAAGTGTTTTGCATGAAGACTTACCCAGCCCCCATACTAACCATTGACGTAGTTCTATTGGAATTGAGACAAGGGACACTTTGGCTTGGCGTTTTGCCACGAGAAGACGGCCCTTTTAGTGGAGAGTATGCGTTACCGGGCGGCTTTGTTCACACAGATGAGGATGCCGACACCAAAGCAACTGCGCTGCGTGTCATTCGTGAAAAAACAGAGATCGTTGACGTGTTTTGCGAACAACTGGGCACGTTTTCCGGAGCTAACAGAGACCCGCGCGGTTGGTCTGCAACAGTTGTTTATTATGCACTGATCCGCGGCAAACACACTGCAGAAACCGCACTGACATGGATGCCGATCGATGCGCTTAAGACGTTGGCATTTGATCACAATGCGATTGTCCAAGCCGCCATGGAACGGATTCGCGCGAAAGGAAATTGGTCGAACCTCCCTGCGTTCCTTCTGCCAGCTACCTTTACTTTTTCAGAGCTAAGACAAACATATGAACTCGTACTGAAAATAAACCTGAACGACAGCGCATTCCGCCGAAAGATAGAAGAAATGGGCCTAATTGAGCCGATTGTTGGTCAAAAAAGCAAATTGACGGCAAGACCAGCCCAACTATTCAAGCTTAAGCGTGACGCAATTCTCTCGTTTGACCGTCGCATATAAACGAAGATCGGTGGTATCGTGGTGATGCAGAGCGGTCATTGCTTTGAGCATCGGCAACGGCAGTGTCCGCACACCCGCCATTGGTGAATACCACTGCAAAGGGCAGATGTACGAAAATAGCTCCTCTTTTTGAGGTTTGATTTAGTCGTCCCAAAATCTTCTTATCTTTTCAAGACATCATTTTGAAGCGAGTTTTGAACCGCTGTCCCCTGCCCTGCCAAGCGTTACCGAAATGTATAGTATATGGGACTAGAGGCAAATGACAAATCAGAATAGTGAAAGCTGTTCTGGCTTGGTCAGATAACCCCGACGGGTTTTGAATGTCTTCAACTCAAGCATGGCCTGCTCAGCCTCAGATTGAGTTCTGAACCAGTCTAGACGGCTGCGCCCTCTTGTACCAATACGGCCCCACTCTCTCGCCAGTGTCCATTCACCAAACAGATTGGGCAGGATGGACAGGCGATAAAACCGGAACATGTTTCTGCGTGGCAGGCGTTTTTCTAGACTTATGTTGAACATAGCTGAATTCTAGCTTAAATTGGCAATGGATAAAAGTCTGCATGCGAGATTTCCCGAGCTTTCGACAAGTGATTTTTGCTCTCATAAAATCCCAAAGGCGCGTTATTTTTTCACTGAAAATCAGGGGCAAATTGCGTAATGTCCATTATGGAACGTCGTTAGTTTCTTCAAAACTGTTGAAACCCATTCCCGTGATTTTTGCAGCCATCAATGCATCATGCATTT
>JAAENI010000024.1 GCA_024224595.1 Hyphomicrobiales bacterium | reverse complement strand
GGTATGCTATTCACCGGTCCTGTTTGGCTCTTCCATTGATGCACGATGCTCTTTGTGCTCAGGCCCAACGATTGTTTGGTGTCCATAAAATTATAGCTAAAGCCCATGCGTGCCTGACCGACAAAGGTTTTCATGGTGGCATCAAGGCGCATAAACAATTGCCTGCGTTGCTGGAAAAACTTAGGCGATTTGAGCTGACTGGTCGTGTTATAGGTCTGCACATAGAGCCTTTCAATTTGCTTCAAGATGCCTTCAATATTTTTAACATGATGCGAAAAATACGTCAGCGTTGCGCCGTAACCCGCACCACCAACACTGGTGATGTTATTCAGTAACTGGTAATTCTCGGCGATAATTCGTCTTTCTTCTTTGGATAATTGCGCCAGATTATGGTCGACCACAATTGCCGCGGCCATCATATCGGATTCGAACACGCTACACTGCAAACTGTTTTCAGGTGTGATAATTACCAACTGGCCAACTTGCACCTGTCCATCTTTC
>JAAENI010000023.1 GCA_024224595.1 Hyphomicrobiales bacterium | reverse complement strand
ATATTCCCCAGATTTGACAATTCTAGCAGTTGTACACGCCTGCCCGACAACGCCGTACTGTCCTGCGCGCCACACCGCCAACGCTCACTGGCGTTAATGGACGCCCGACCTTTGCATGGGCAGATGTGACAAATCCGGGCAACTCGGAGATGCCTGATTGCCCATCAAACCCAAGCTGTTCAGATAGTTGAAGTCCGCCCAATACCAGGACGCCTGACAGGATTAGCACGCCTGCTTTTTTAGAAATATTCATCAGTTGTTTCCTTTCTTGAAATGACTTGGCAAAGAGCTCATGTCCTGCAGATCTTCTATGTTGACCTTTTTCGCATTCGTCGAATTCTTGAATTGAAAATCACTCGATGTCACCGATTGCCCAGTAGCCCAGTTCCGAAGCTGAATGGTATATTGCGGTGAGTGGGCAATGTCCTTGGATGTGATGGAATATCGGCAGGGATACGGTTTATCCCCCTGTGCAATCCATATTTGCCAATCGGTTTTTTCTTTCCGGAATGCCAGATAATTGCATTCTTTGCCATCAACAATACCTGAACCCAAGTCCTTGACATCGGTAACACCATCCATCAGCTGTTCGTAAGGTTTTGACATGACCAGATCGGCAGCAGGCATTGGCATGTGATATTTGTCTCTCATTTGATCCACAAAATTATCGATAGTGCCCGGCACTTCGATTTGGGTAT
>JAAENI010000022.1 GCA_024224595.1 Hyphomicrobiales bacterium | reverse complement strand
TTCATTTGCAGATCGTCCTGGTTGGGACCGGGCTGCATCTGTTGCCGCTAAAAGATTTGGTACCATTGCATCTGCGAGAACGTGTTGGCCCACTCTGCCAACGGTTGCAGCAAGATCAACTCTGTTTGCTCGTGCTTCTGGTGTATCTGCTGAAAATTTCGTGTCTATAAGAATGAGTCGAGACACTTTCCCAGGATGCCGAATGGCAGCATGTTGGGCGACATATCCGCCCATTGAAATGCCGGCGATGGTTGCAGGTTCTTCAATGTTAAGGGCATCAAGGAGTTTCGCTACATCGTCAGCCAGTTGAGCAATACTCGCTATGGAGGGCTTTTCAGGATCGCTGTATGTGCTCCTGCCAAATCCCCGCTGATCAGGAATAATCAAACGGGCATGATTGGCCAGCGACAAGACCCGATGCCACATGGTGTGATCCAAAGGAAACGCATGAAGGAGAACGAGCGGCGGTCCCGATCCACAGATCTGAACGGCAAGTGAAGTGTCCCCAATTGAAACCATCGTTGTTTGCATGGAAATTGCCTTTTATTTGATTTCTTCACGTAGTTTTAAAAAAATTTTAATTACTAGAGTTCGCTTTGAATCGGTTTAGCACAGATTGCAGCGAAAGAGCACTCAGATTTTTTCGGCAAGCTCGAGTGATCAATGAAAAGCGCGTGATCAAAATGTCTCAGTATTGCAAAAGGTCCTGCTTACAAAAATGGGCTGCCAAAACAACATGTTTTGTAGCTGTTATTTTTATGTCAGGTTGTTATGTAGATCGGCTTCCGAGGGGAGCCAGTTTTCTGGGAGTACCTCGTGTCAGTGCACTTCAAGTAGAAGCCATTCCACCGGTGACGTTGAGGCCTACTGAAACGGTGAAAGTTCCACTGCGAATCAATCGTAATAATAACGAAGGGCCCATTGACGTTAGCCTTTCAAAGTTACCATCTGGTGTTGAGGCGTATTTTAAAAAACAGATTCCGGAAAATAAATCAGAACTTCAGATCGAACTCTCTGGGAACCAGTCGCTTGGTGATAAGCAACGGAAGGTGACCGTTACAATAGCCTTGAGCATGGCTCAGGATTCTACCGAGCAAACATTTGATATCGATCTGCCAGTCGTATCGCGT
>JAAENI010000021.1 GCA_024224595.1 Hyphomicrobiales bacterium | reverse complement strand
AGCGCCAGGGTTAATTTTCTAATTGTCATATTCACTCCTCCTGTAGAGCATATTTGGTTTTGTCGCCATCAGATGTTTTGCCGTCTATCCGGCTTTTTGGGTTACGATGATGGCAATTCGTTTCCCATATATTATTTAAAACGCGTTCAAATAATCCCTTTTGTCAATATTGCAGGCCAATAATGTAAACCTGTCGCTATCGAATGATTCCGTCAATGCTTTCTCAAGCGATTCCTTATTATCTATCCATTGGGCGTTTCCGCCATAAGCATTTGCCACAGAGACAAAATCGGTTGCGCCAAAATCCACACCCAGGTTTGGCAGATTGCTTCGCGATTGTTTGAGGTCAATGAGCGACAGTGAACGATCAACCAACACAACAATTACAATAGCAAGTCCCAAGTCCCGAATAGTCGCAAGCTCACCGATTACCATCTCCAGACCAGCGTCTCCAACGAATACAACCACATTAGGAACTCTCTGGCTACCCCTTTGTGAAGTCTTTGTTTTTGCATACCCAATTGCCAGTGGCAAACTAATTCCCATTGTGCAAAACGCGGTTGATTGCAGTAGTGTATGTGGTGATGAACACTTCCACATCTGACTCAACAGAATTCGATGGGCGCCGCTGTCAATTGTTGCAATACCCGTATCCGGCAATATTTTGCGTGTCGTTGCAAATACCTGATGCGGCCCCCAATCATCGCGGTCGTCAAACAATTTTTCGAGTTCAGAACCGGCTTTGTCAATTTCTCCATCTGGCCAGGATTGAGATACCAAAGCAGCGTCATCAGATGAAGAAGGTTTTGATAACTGAGCCAGAGAACCGGCGACATCACCAACAAATCGAACATCGGCCCCGTGCATACCATGTTGGATATCGGCATGAACCAGATCAATGGCATTTGCAGCATCCCATGGCTCAATCCACCCGGAACGCATTTCAATTGGATCATATCCAGCAAGAATTATGCAATCTGATTGTGCTAAAAGCGGTAAAATCACCGCATCAGATAGTGGTGACAGGCCATGCCCACCAAGACACAAGGGATGGTTTTCATCCATTATGCCTTTGGCTTTGTAGGTCGTAATCAGAGGAACCGAGAAATTTTCGCAGAGTTTAAGAATTTCTGCTCCGGCATCATGGTGAACAGCACCTAACCCGGCAAGTATTATCGGGCGACGGGCGTTTTTTAACATCTTGCGTGCGGCATTCAGGTCACTGCCATCGGGCCACATTCCGGGTGATGAAAGTGCTAACTGGGCCTCAGCAATCTCAATATCACTGTCAGCGACGTTATGGGGAACATCAATATGAACCGGCCCGGGCGGGTCTGAAACAGCAATTGCTATAGCCTTGTTAATTACTTTATCAATATTTCCCGCAGCAACCTGAAAATGCGCCTTGGTGACTGGTTTCATCAATGCTTTCTGATCGATAATCTGATGGGTAAAACTCTGAGCTTCCTTATCTTCCACACATCCCGATATTACAATTAGTGGCACCTGTTCCTGAAGGGCGTTGGCGACAGAATTAACGCCATTCGCCAGACCCGGCCCGATGGTGGTTAGCAATATCCCCGGTGCGCCACTGGCATGCCAGGAACCTTCCGCCATGAAACCGGCGGCATTTTCATGCTTGCATAAAGTAAATTCAATTCCGGTTTCCGCCAGAGCCTGCATAACAATCAAAACTTCTCCACCGGGCATACCAAAAGCCTGGCGACAACCAGCCTGATGCAATTTCTTGGCCAGATATTTTGCTGCTGTGGTCTTCATTTGGCTGAACCTGTCAATTTGAATCTTGCCTGACTTTGCCAGTGGAATAACCATCACGCGTTTGCGGTACTTTCATGTCCAGAATTTTTCCGGCAATCAGATTACGAAGCATTTGCGCTGTGCCACCACCGATTGTGAACATTCGGGCATCTCTTACCATTCGCTCAAGCGGCAGGTTTCGTGAATATCCTGCAGCTCCATGCAATTGCAAGGCATCATTGGTTACTTTGACCGCAGTCTCCGATGCAATTAGTTTTGCCTGTGCTGCCATCAACGGATCAGGAAAACCGGTATTTGAAGTTTGTGCGCTTAGCGCAGCGCGCCAAAGCATCATGCGCGCCGCTTCTATTGACACATTCATGTCAGCAAGCATCCATTGCAGCCCCTGAAATTCAGCAATCGGTCGTGAGAACTGTTCGCGAATTTTGACATAGGCTAACGCTTCATGATAAGCGCCGCATCCCACTCCCAGCGCAACAGTTCCCGCACCCACTCTTTGGGCGTTGTAGGCATTCATCAATCCGGCGAATCCCCGCTTGAGGTCCTGGGGCCTGATCAAGGCCATATCTTGGGAAATTTCAAGATTCTCAAAAATCACTTCAGTTTCAGGAATTCCGCGCAGGCCCATTGCCGGTTCGCGCTTTCCAATCTTAAGACCCTCATCCTCGCCACGAACCGCGATAAATCCGCCAATGCCAAGATGCTCACCGTTTTCCTTTACCCGGGCAAAAATCAAATGGGACTTTGATACACCACCCCCGGTAATCCAGTGCTTGGTACCATTGAGAATATATTTGTCACCCGATTTTACCGCTGTCGTCGTCATTTGAGTGGCGGCTGAACCGGAGCCAGGCTCGGTAATGCAAATGGCCGGCTTGTCCCCTGCCAATACAAGAGGGACAATACGTTCGATTTGTTTTTTCGAGCCAAAACGCGTGATTGCTCCAATGGCTCCCATATTTCCTTCAACAACAATGCGTGCGGTGACGCCGCACACGCTGGCTATTTCTTCCACCACCAAAACGACGTCTAAATAAGAAAGACCCAACCCGCCATGTTCTTCAGGAATAGCCATCCCCATGAAACCCGCCTGGGTCAGTGTCTTCACATTATCCCAAGGATATTCCTCACTGGCATCAATATCTGCTGCTTTGGATTTGAATACATCAACAGCCAGGGCTTTTGCCGTTTCCTGAATACGGGTTTGATTTTCATCCAACTGAAACATGTCTGATCCTAAATTTTGCCTTCAAATTCCGGCAACCATTCATCCATCACCTCGCTTGTATGCTCACCACAAACCGGTGGTGCTCTGCTGTAGGTGACTGGCGTTTTTGAAAACTTGACCGGGTTTCCGATCAGCTCGACAGTTCCTGATTGTGAGAGAGGATGGTCCATGGAAATGCGCATGTTGCGAGCTGCGACCTGTTCACTGCTGAATACCTCCTCCAGATTGTTGATCGGACCGCTTGGCACATTGTTTTGCCCCATCTGTCCCAGCAAGTCATTCTTGCCAAATCTGACAATTTCCGCTTGCAATAACTCGATCAATACCTGACGGTTTTCAACACGCTTTTCATTGGTCGAATAATCTGGATTTTTTGCCAGATCTTCTCGCCCCAGGATTGAGCAAAATCTGGCGAACTGGCCATCATTGCCAACTGCAACAATTACATAACCGTCACGGGCCTCGAATACCTGATAGGGTACAATATTTGGATGTTCATTTCCCCGGCGTTTGGGCACATCACCAGATGCCAGATAGTTTGCCCCCTCATTGACCAGCCAGGAAATCTGGGTATCAACCAGCGCAATATCGATATATTGTCCCTCGCCGGAAAGATCACGATGGCGGATTGCAGCGAGAATTGCAGTCGCAGCATACAAGCCACACACGACATCGGCGACACCAACAGCCACTTTCACAGGTTCCCCATCAGCAACTCCGGTCAGGCTCATGATACCACCAAAACCTTGAGCCATAATATCATATCCAGGCAGATGGGCATTGGGTCCGGTTTGGCCAAATCCTGTAATTGAACAATAAATCAAAGCCGGATTGTGTTTTCTTAAACTTTTGTAATCCAGACCGAATTTTTCCAGTCCACCGAGTTTGAAATTTTCAATGAATATGTCACATTTCTCCGCTAGTTTGCGAATGGTCTTTGCACCCTGCTCACTTGATATATCGATGGCAACGGAGCGTTTGTTGCGATTTGCACATAAGTAATAGGCACTTTCCGTCGTGTCGTTGCCTTCATCATCCGGCACATAGGGAGGGCCCCATTTGCGCGTATCATCACCCGCACCCGGCTTCTCAACTTTGACAACATCAGCGCCATAATCTCCCAATAACTGGGTACAACTGGGGCCCGCCAGAATACGCGATAAATCAAGCACCCTGATTCCGCTCAACGGGCCTTTTGGTAATCCATCCAGAGAATCCTTTGAAGTGTCTGTCGAAATATTCGCGGTGTCTTCAGTATCAGGCTTGTGGGTTGGGGAGTGGGTCAATTCAATTCAATTCTGTTTTTGGAAATTTTGGCCAATTTTTGTCGGGTCTTGGATCAAAACCATAATAATTGCAGTTTTGGGAATTAAAAGTCATTTTTTTTAGAATTTGTGTTAAGAATTCTAACCCTGATACAGGATGAAGCGACGAATCTCCAGCAACTCAAATCACTGGCGGCTATACTGGAATGACAGAGCTCTCCGGCTGCCACCAATAAAGTGGGGTTGAGCCATTCAGCAATTTCCCTTCCATATCAAATTCCTGGGAAAAGGATTTGGACAACCGATATTTGGTCGAACTACCCGCCCCGCCACCTTTTGACGTCGGGGCGAAAAGCGGCTGAGCTAGCGCAAAAAGCACTGCAGTTGATTGATGATATACGACTGATTGGCAGTGGTCGTCCGCAACTCAATACAATGACCATTGCGTCGTGCCGACTACATTCCAGGATATTCTTCCCTATATCCCGGGCCAGGTTTAAAGTAATCATCCATATCTGCAGATCAATGTAAAACCCGGACTCTCGGGTGATTTAACATCTCAGGTATTCAATCAGGTACTTGATCTGGCATTTGTTACTTCACCATCGACACAAATTCCGGAATTGATCATTGAGGAAATAGCTGATGAATCATTATATGCAATTGGCGATCATTCAACTGTCGGTAAAAGTGAACTGGAACTTTTGCAATCACGCCCCTACATTTCGTTTTCCCGCAGAACATGGCGGGGCCAACAGATTTTGGCGCGCCTGCAATCGAGAGGCATCTATGTCAACGAAATTGTGGAAACTAATTCTCTTGATGCCATCGAGCGAATGGTCAATGAGGGGTTCGGCATATCAACAGTGCCGCAAAGAACCCTTGCTAAATCACTGTCCAGCGGTCTAGCAGTCTGTCGGACTTGCACAATCACTGTTAACAAAACTGGGTATTGGTCCGATTTTTCGCTCATTTTCGTTAAATATTCCCGATATTCGCCTCAAATGATCGAAATACCGGACCAATATCCAGTTCTGTTCTCAATAACTGCTCAAGTCCGACAGCCTGCTAGTGATAACGTTTGTGCACTCAAATCACATCAATTCAACCAAACTGTGTTTTGCAAACAGGCTGTTCCCCATCAAAAAAGTCGGTGAAGGCAAATGGGTATGAACTTCCAACTTGCGTTGCCCTGACAGATTGATGTGGTTTCGATTATGTAATTCTATCTATACAAGTATACTTTGATTTAATTTTTGAGATAATTGATAAAACTAAGGAGAATACATCAATTTCATGTTACTAATGATTTACTTCGTGTTAACGCAAATTAATTTTTGTTAACTATATTATTTAACCTTAATAAGTTCGGTTAATTCTGTATTAACTTTTAGTGGTCATACTGCTTTCAACAATAACCCATTTCGTGATGCGTAAGGCAATCGAATTTATCAAGGAAAGTAGTTGTTATGGGCAACCTGAAGAAAGTCTCAACATCACTTACATCTATCATGGCGTCGGCATTATTTGCTGCTGCGATATCAAGCAGCGTTTCTTTTGCTGCAGATTTGCCCCCGATTGTAGAAATTCCGCCGGAAGTTGTACCACAGTCATATAGTGGCTGGTATCTGCGTGGCGATATCGGTTATGCAAGAGCGAGTGTCGACGGGGTTACTTACTTTCAGGGTTCAACCCAGAGTGGCGAATTCGAACAACACGATATTGACAACGGTTTGTTGATCGGCGGTGGTCTGGGTTACCAGATCAATGACTGGTTCAGGGTTGATTTGACCAGCAATTATCATGCCCGGGTCGATTTCAAAGGTTCATCAGCCCAGAATGTGGCCTGCTCTGCTGGTGGTGGCGGCATTTGTTCCTATTCTGATGATGGTGGCTTACAAATCACCACCCTTATGGCTAATGCTTATTTTGATTTAGGTACTTATCAGGGATTAACACCTTATGTTGGTGCTGCACTTGGTGGTGCCTATCTGCACTGGGATGATCTTGAGAATGTCGAATATCATGTGTCAGGTACCGTGCCGGGTACTACTGCCAGTGATACTCACGGAATGCGTTCGGGTTGGCGTTTTGCTTATGGCCTTCATGCGGGTGCGTCTTATGACATTTCTTCCAATATGAAAATTGATGCCGGATATACCTGGACGCGGATTTCAGAAGGTGAAATGTTTGGATTTGGTAGTACAAGCGGCCTGAGCGGAACGCAGGGTTATCACGAACAAATGAACGTCCACGCCTTCAAGGTAGGCCTTCGGTACTCTTTCAATTAATTCGAATAGTTGGTCTCAACATAGCAGACTGGCCAAACCCGGATGCGTTGATAATCAATTCCAGCGAATAGTCATTAACGCTGGCAGAATTAATGTTCTGCCGGCGTTTATTTTTTTTTTGGAATCCCACCATTGATTAATTTTTCCAGGATAGTGGTGATCGATCAGTTTATCGATTT
>JAAENI010000020.1 GCA_024224595.1 Hyphomicrobiales bacterium | reverse complement strand
CCACCAAGGTTCATCGCCACGGCAGGCACATGAAACATCGTAGCCGAGCTCACACCCGCAAGTTTATGCCAATCCAAGGCCACTTTCGCAGTGGCCAATTGCACCGAAGACCCAAGTGCCATTTTATATTCTGAACCCGAAGCCAATAGCACCTTGCGTGAATTTTTCTCCAACACAATATAGGTTTCTTTTGCGGCCAACATGGAACCTGTGGCTAAAAAAGCCACAATCAGACAAATGGATCGGAGGTACTGGATCATAAAAAAACTTTCTAACACTAAATAAAGTATCCGTGTTGATCAATTACTACGGAATTCTATAAGCGACCTTTCAAAAATCAATCCCAGATTGGCCATTTGGTTTACTCCACAGTACCGGCATTGATCGAATAGCGGATCGCCAATAATCGCACAGCCGCAGCAGTCAACGCTGATACCACCACAGAGATCGTAGCATCCACCTCCATGTGATCGAGCAATAGCATCAGACCAGCCCCCAGCAATGCGGCAGTCGCATAAATTTCTTTTCTAAAAATCAAAGGCACTTCATTACGAATGACATCGCGGATGACTCCTCCAAATGTCGCTGTCATCATTCCCATCGCCATGCACGCCCACCATGCCAGACCATGATCGGCGGCAGCCCTCGCGCCCACGCAGGCAAACAAACCAATTCCAAGTGCATCCACCACAGAAACCAACCTCGAGTTCCTGTGCCACCATTTATGAAATAACAATGCTGTTGGCACAGCAACAGCAGACACGATCACATAATCAGGGGTGGTGAAAATCACCGGAGGT
>JAAENI010000019.1 GCA_024224595.1 Hyphomicrobiales bacterium | reverse complement strand
TCCGCTGAGCCTCTGTGAACCGTCGTTCAACTGAGAGCTTCTCCAGACCATCAAGTGGATTAAACCGATGGGATCGGTTGTCTTCATCGAGGGGCGAGAAGCGAAAGATTTTGTCACCCATTACCTGACGTGCACGAGCTGCAATCCGAAACAAAGGGTGTTAATTTAATCGGATACTACCGATTTATATGCGTTCAACAATGCTTTCGTGGCGTCCTTTGCGCTTGTACCCGGCTCATTCTTATCCAAATTAAAGTCTTGTTTCTTCGGCGCTTCGCGGCATCGCTCGCACATCTCCCTCAAATCCTGTTCGCTGACATACAAAGTATTGGCAATGCGCCGCGGTATTAAATTACCTTTGTCGATTTCTGTCCGCAATGCCCGGATTTTACCTGCGGAGCCAAACAATAATACAGATGCCTGTCGCAATGTCATTAGTGGTTCGAGTTCATTTTTCATCGATTTTTGTCGTGGTTCAAATTACAATGTAATTAAAAACGGTTGGAACAGTAAGACCTGAAGAATTGCACTGATTGGTGGCTATAATCAAGCGTGAAGGCAGAAAACGCAAGAAGCAAAAAATTTTGATGTAAATATGGTAAACTTCCAGTGAGCCCCATCTATCGCGATCGTTCTTTACGCGTTAGTGTCCACAACAAGCAAATTAAGTTTAGTTTGAATCGAATATGGATTCCAAAATCAGTTGATTAATGGTTCAAGATGCATACTGGACAAGGAGGTCAGTATGCATACCAAAACCTTATTCCAATGGTCTTCGTGAACGTGCAGTTAAAGCTGTTCAATGCGGAGAAAGCGGCATTCTTTGAGTGACGAAGATAAAAGCTCGATCTGTTTGCTGACCATTTGGAAGTGCGAATTGGGCATTAGCCGCACCAATTATCGCGACCTTGTTCGTCTTGACACAACCTACAATGCCGGATTGGGCTTCGGGCACTGGATAAACCGGACCATGTCGGTTACCGGTGACCTATCATACAGAAATTTCAGCAGTTCTGATGCGGGCAGCTCATATGATGCCGCCAGGATTATGCTGGGTATCAAATTTCAGCGATGATGTAGTATCATTGTCAATCAAGCCGAAAAATATCCAATAAATTCACCGGTACAATTCAGGTGCAACCGGGTCAGGTGCAACCGGGTCAGGTGCAACCGGGAACAATTTATTCAGGCTGCACCTCATCAAGGATTAATTTCAATTCTGCCCTCAGATCCTTTGCCAGCTCTTCATGCGACATGGCAAAGGCAACATTGGCGGTGATAAAACCTTCCCCGGAACCACAGTCAAAAGTGCGCCCGGTAAATCGAAACCCGTAGAATTTCTGATGTTTTGCCAGTTTCAGCATCGCATCGGTAATCTGTATTTCACCACCTGCACCTTTTTCATGGCCGCAATAAACAGATTGGATGGCGCGGTTCCCGGTTTTGGTTTCTCAACCATACCGGTTATCTCAAATCCCCCTTCGACCTCTCTGCCGGTTTCCACCACCCCGTATTTATGGGTCTCCTCCCAGGTAACTTCTTCCGTAGCGATGATGTTGCCGCCGGTATGATTGTACAACTCCACCATCGATGATAAACAGCCCTTGTTGTCCTGCATCACCATGTCTGGAAGCAGCAGCGCAAAAGGTTCATCACCAATGATATCACGGGCACACCACACCGCATGCCCAAGTCCCAGAGGCGATTGCTGGCGGGTAAAACTGGTTTGGCCGGCCTTCGGCAGCGAACTTGCAAGCAGGTCCAGCGCATCCTGCTTGTCTCGTTCCCTGAGTGTCTGTTCCAGTTCAATCTGGATATCAAAATGGTCTTCAATAACCGCCTTGTTGCGCCCGGTTACAAAGACAAAATGCTCAATACCGGCCTCACGGGCCTCTTCCACCGCATATTGAATAGCCGGCTT
>JAAENI010000018.1 GCA_024224595.1 Hyphomicrobiales bacterium | reverse complement strand
TTCTTTTTTTCCCGTGCTGAAATCCTTCACAATGACTGCTCGATCATATTCATCGCCCAAAACTGTGTATGCCACATATATGAGAGTTTCTCCGTCGATACTGATCACCTGATAGAACTGAGTCTGCTCGCCTTTTTTATCTCTACTGTACCCGTCGACTGCATACCCTCTCATCTGCTCATCATCGATGACGTACTGTTTGGGGCCACTCACAGAGGTAACGTAGACAGTTCCAAGATCATTGCTCGCCTTGCCATCAGCAGTTCGGACTGGCACGTGCCCACGAGCGTAGGTGTGATCATGACCATTCAACACCAGATCAACACCGTACTTGTCGAGGAGTGGTTTCCAATGGTCGCGAGCAAACTGAAAATTGCGTCCCTTGGCCGGTGAAAACACCGAGTGATGGCAGGTGACTATCTTCCACTTTGCAGTCGTATTTTCTAACTGTTTTCTGAGGTACTCGGTCTGTGCCTCCAAGTCATCATTCGAGTTCAGAACAATTATTAGTATGTCCTGATAATCAATGGTGTATACCGTTTCGTGTAATTGTGGTGACAGCTCTGTTTCAACAGGGAGCGAAAATTGTGGCCGCCACTGGATAGCCAGCCTTCGCGATGATTTTTTGCCACCAAGTGGTGTGAATTCATGATTACCAACAACTGGTATCGCTGTGCATTGGCTATGCAAAAAACCTCCTGCTTTGAACCATTGTGCCCATTCATAATCTCGGTGGGCCTGATTAATCAGATCACCGGCATGCACCACAAACGATGCGTTTGGCGCGGTCTGATGTGCTTGACGAATCACACGTGACCAATGCGAAAGGACATCATTTTGAGCATCACCAAAATAGATAAATTGTGTTGGAGCATATTCAGCATGTGCCGTTCGAAATTGGATCCACTCTGACCAACGGGCGTCACCAT
>JAAENI010000017.1 GCA_024224595.1 Hyphomicrobiales bacterium | reverse complement strand
TTGGGATCGGCATAGAGTTTGGCCAGTTTCTCCAGTTTGTCGACCGGAACCCCTGAAATCTCACTTGCTTTTTCAACCGTATATTCAGCGACGGAGGCAGCATATTCTTCAAATGTGATTGCGCTCAATTTGCCTTTGGCACGGTTTTTTGCCGCCTTTTCACGCGCATCATTATCCCTCAATCCATAACCAATATCAGTTGGTGTTTTCTTGAAGTTCACATTCTTGTCGATGAATGCCTGATCGTATGCTTTGTTCTGGATAATGTAATTTGCGATGTAGTTGCCAATTGCCAGATCCGATTGCGGATTGAAAATAATGCCGTTGTCGGCAAGGTCAAAGCAGCGATGCTCAAAAGTTGCCAGAACATGTACCTCGCAACCAGGCTTGGTCAATCTGGTGTTGGTTAGTCGCGACCATAGAATCGGATGCATCTCGGCCATGTTGGAACCCCACAGCACGAAGGCGTCGGCGTGTTCCAGATCATCGTAGCAACCCATAGGTTCATCGATGCCGAAAGCGCGCATGAAAGCGCCAACCGCTGAGGCCATGCAATGGCGGGCATTTGGTTCCAGGCTATTGGAACGGAAGCCTGCCTTGATCAGTTTTTGAGCGGCATAGCCTTCCCATATGGTCCATTGACCGGAACCAAACATACCAACCCCCTTGGGGCCTTTTGCATTGCGGGCCGCAATCCATTTTTCCGCCATGGTTTTGAATGCTTCGTCCCAGGTAATTTCCTCAAACTTGCCATCCTTGGCAAATTTGCCGTCTTTTTTACGCATCAACGGTTTGGTAAGTCGATCCTTGCCATACATAATTTTGGTGAGGAAATACCCCTTGATGCAGTTGAGGCCGCGATTGCCCGGTGCATCCGGATCACCTTGCGTCGCGACGACCTTACCGTCTTTTACACCAACCAGTACTGAGCAGCCAGTGCCGCAGAATCGGCAAGCCGTCTTGTCCCATCTGATCCCTGTTTCTTCCGCATGCGCGTTGTCGACGGCAGGCAGGGCGACCCCTGCAGTTGCTGCTGCTGCCGCAACAGCATTGGCTTTGATAAATTGGCGGCGTGACACTGACATTTCGCTTCTCCTTCTCAGATATTACTATTTCTATTCAAAATACTCATAGACAATTGAAGTGCTGATCACCCCGTCGATATTGTTGAGGCCCATGATTGTTTCGCTGCAATAAGTGCGATCTGGATGATCAAGCAAAACAACCAATTTGCCTTCCTTGGTGGCGGCATGAACTTCGGTGCCTTCAAGTGCTTCAATAGCCCCTT
Source organism: Hyphomicrobiales bacterium (assembly GCA_024224595.1). Classification (GTDB taxonomy): domain Bacteria; phylum Pseudomonadota; class Alphaproteobacteria; order Rhizobiales; family Rhizobiaceae; genus JAAEMP01. The sequence goes on along the minus strand of JAAENI010000017.1, from coordinate 8,662 downwards.
CCACGACCGGCGTTTTTTCCGGGTGTGCAAATACAACAAGAGAGCATATGGTCATGCGGCATTCTCCTTAATTTCAAAGGTATCTACCTGCGGTACATACATTTCAATTGCGGTGGTGGGACATGAGGCAATACAGGTCCCACAGCCATTACAATTTTCAATACGAACAAAAACATCGGTTTTGCCTCCCAGTGCGGGGGAAAATCCTATGGCGTTATTTTCACATGTTGATTCACATGCTCGGCAAATGGTGCCAAGTTTATCCAGGCAGTTTGATGATATCCGCGCGCGTGGCAACCAGGAACTTTGCAGGTCGGCATTGGCGACAATCGCGTCCTGTTTACAGGCTTCGGCACAACGGCCACAAAACGTGCATCCATTTTGGTCAAAGCAGACGATTGGCAGGTGGTTTGCAACTAGCCGGATGACAGTTTGGGGGCAGGCCTCAATGCAGTCACCGCAACCGTTGCAGTGTTCGCCGATAATATCTTCAGATATCGCCCCTGGGGGGCGCATCGCCCGTTTCTGGCCGCTCAAGCGACGAAAAAAACCTCGTCTGTCCATCGTATTTGTAATCCGACATAACATCTAGAAAAACCAAATAGCATCTGTTTCTCATTCAATCTTTGACAATTGTTAGGTTACGCTCGAAAATTCTGACGGATTGACAAGAATTGACATTCAGAAAACAGAAGATGTTGCCAATGATGAATGATCGTTCCACCTGGTTCAGGAAAGCGCTTAGAGGCTGTTCAAGAATACACAACAGGGTTTGATTTTGCATAAATTGATCAATATCACGGATATTTTCGCAGCTCAGGGTGGAGCCCTTTGCAAGAGAATATTCGCCGATAGTGGGCAATTTATGCAAAACCCCCATATACAAAACCTAATGGGCGGGCGATATTTTGGTGCTTGTTGGGACAAATCAAGTTTGAAGGCAACCAGCCTGCGGCACTTGATTTGTCCCAATAATCCCTCAAAATATGACCCGTCAAACCCTGTTGTGTATTCTTGAACAGACTCTCAGGCTTCCGCAATGATGCCAGCATTTATCAAGGATTGCCCGCGCACTGATTGATGCTGTGATGTTGGCATATTGGCTTTGTTTGTTCAAGTTTATGGTATTCGTCTAAATCGAGCTGACTGTATATTTTCCCCAGCGCCCCACTTGTATATAGCGGTGCACTTGATATGTGAATCCAGCGATATACCGATTTATACTGTCATTGATGGCCGTTAACCAAAAAACGTAAGGTTAACGACAGTCAGTCAGTGAGCAACCTTAACATTTAGTTGATTTTTATCTTAAATTGAGTCAAATTCAATCAAGGATAATGAGCGGAATGAAAATTTATCCTTTCGCTTTATTAGATGTGGAAAAAATTGAATACCCTACGGAGATCTCAGGCCCGCCGCATCTCCTGGTCCGTGGGGTTCGTCGGTCAGCATGTTGGCATTTGTGGCCTCCTCGTACCATGGCTAATATAGCTGACCGACATTCGTTTTCAAAAACCTGTTGAACTTTTTGGATCTGGGTGAACAAAAGTGTTTTTCAGTTATTCAAACTGCATAAACAAAAACCGCCTGAAAATATTCAGGCGGTTGTTGTTATTGGATTACTGGTGAACCAGGCGCATTTAAACTCTGGATGTTCAGAACGAAGCTATTTGATTTTTGCTTCTTTGAAATCGACGTGTTTTTTAGCCACAGGATCATATTTACGTTTGACCATTTTTTCAGTCATTGTGCGACTGTTCTTTTTGGTGACATAATAAAAGCCGGTGTCAGCTGTGCTTTCGAGCTTGATCTTAATTGTTGTTGCTTTAGCCATTTTGGATGCTCTCAATTTGGGCTGGAACCTGCTCCCAGCAAACAAGGCCGCACCTTTTTAAGCACGGCCCTAACCTTGGGCGCAAATTACTCATAGCGGTGTGAATGTCAAGAGGCCGTTCGAATGTGTATTGCTAAAACTGCGTCCCGAAACTTTATACCCAATTGTATATGAAAAATCTCAACAAATTTAAGTTTAGCCAATCAACTGATTTTGGCGGCAAAATGACGCTACTTCATCACTTTGCGATTGAAATAATTTCTGGCGAAATAATAACGCGGGGCAGGAAAGCCGGGATTGAGCTCCGGGTCTATTTTTAATCGATTGATTAATTCTACCAATATCACCCTGGTAATTTCGCGAGTATTGGCTGCAATCGCTTCTTGTGGCGTTATCCATTGCAAATTCTCAAGTTCACCAGAGGGAGAAAACCCTCCTTGCGGGCGAAAGCCTATGGCACTGGTTGGAGCTGTGAAAAACCAGGTGTCAAACCGGCGTGGTGCGCCTGGAGGTGTAGTTGCCCGCGCCAGGAGTCTGAAAGAAGATATTGCAGGTGCCATATTCTGGTCTTTGAAAAAAAACCAGTCTTTGTGAGAAGGTGGATTGTCGGAATTCTGCCCCAACAGCAATCCGGTTTCCTCTGCCATTTCTCTTGCACAGGCCAAAGCGAGAGCCCGTGCAGCGCGTGGAGAAGCGCGAGCAGGTGAATTATCCCGGATACGTTTGGTTGTTAGTGCATCCAATTCATCAATTGATGAAATGCTGCCATCCATTCTATCGACTGCGCCGCCTGGGAATACCAACGCTCCGGGCATGAATTTTAGTGCTTTGTTACGTTGACCCATCAAAATGCGAAAACTACCCGGTTCACCATCGATGAGGATTATGGTTGCGGCATTTCGAATCCGTGCAGGCGGTGTTCTGGCTTGTCTGGCATTTTCTCGTAACATACGCATTTTAGGCGAGCGGATCATCTCCTGCAGACGATCAATTTCCCGTTCCAGGCTGCCGCTCAAGTGATCTGTGTGATCATAGTGATTTGTCAAAACCATGCATCCTTAATGCCCATTGCAGGCCAACTATCATTCCTTTGACTGAACGCATCAAAGCGAGAGCTATAATTACTGCGATCAAAGATCCACCTATTGCAGTAATGCATATTTCAAATAAATTGTATTTCATTGATACCATCAGAACCGATAACACAATGTGTCCAACGATAAATATGATCAGATAAGGAGGGAGGTCATCGGCTCGATGGTGGGATAACTCTTGAGAACAATTGTCACAGCTGTCTTTTACGGTTGTAAATCCTTGAGACAGACTGGTTTCGCCGCAGTTTGGGCAATTGCACCGCAATCCGTTGATTATTGCTTGAGAAATTGAGCGTTCAGGTTGATCTGTTTTATCACGTATCGTCATCGGCCTACCTCAAAATTGTTTGGACATGTATTCAGTGGCGTCTTTTTTTCCTGCGGCCGCCAAAGTTTCTTGATGGTTTGCCTTGCTTAGCATTTGTTCGTCGAGATCTAGGCAATTTGCCGGTTTTTGTTCCCTCACTCAACATTTCAAATAACAGGGAGCCGGCGACAGGTGCTGCTTCGATCAGCTTGACTTCAACAATCTGACCCATTTGATAGGCCAGTCCGGTTTTTTCTCCAACAATTGAATGGCTGGCTGGGTCGAAAATCAGGTATTCATCAGCAATTGTTTTTATCGGAATAAAACCGTCTGCACCAGTGTCCGCGAGCGTGACAAAAAGACCTGCTCTTGTTACTCCATTGATGCGGCCGCTAAAACGGTGACCAATTGATTGAGACAGATGGGTGGAAATCAACCGGTCGAGCGTATCACGTTCAGCCTGACTGGCACGACGCTCAGTCAGTGAAATATCTGCAGCAATGACATCCAGGTTAGCCTCTTCATCTCGGGTTATCGCACCTTGTCCCAATTTCAGGCTACCAATGAGGGCGCGATGAACAATCAGGTCTGCATAGCGACGTATGGGCGAAGTGAAGTGGGCATATCGCGCGAGATTAAGTCCGAAATGACCAATATTCTGCGGCGAATACTCAGCCTGACTTTGAGATCTTAATACAACCTGATTAACAAGGTCATTATTGTCACTGTTGCGTACTGAATTGAGGATGGCATTAAAATGTACCGGGCGTAAATTGCCGGAACGGGTCAAGGACATATCCATGGTTTTTAAGAATTCACGAAAACTTTCAAGTTTTGCCAGTGATGGTGAATCATGGATACGGTATATCAGTGACTGTTTTGCCTGTTCCAGACTTTCTGCTGCCGCAACATTCGCCTGGATCATGAACTCTTCTACGAGTTTGTGGGCATCCAGACGATCAGGCACAAAGATTCTGTCAACCGTGCCATCAGATTTCAGAATAATTTTTCGTTCCGGAACATCGATATCCAGCGGTTCACGATGATCGCGCCCTTTTTTAAGACAGGCATAGGCCTGCCATAACGGTATGAGAACACTCTCAAGAATTTCATTGGTCCGTTCATTGCCTTGGCCATCTATTGCAGCTTGTGCTTGTTCATAAGAAAGCTTAGCCGGGCTGCGCATCAAGATGCGGTGAAAAGAATGGGATCGTTTTCGGCCGTTTGCCTCAAAGACCATCCGAACTGCAAGGGCAGGGCGATCAACATTTTCTTTTAAAGAACAAAGGTCATTGGAGATACGTTCGGGCAACATGGGAACGACACGATCAGGGAAGTATACGGAATTACCCCGTTTTAACGCTTCGCGATCTAAAGCGCTGCCAGGGCGTACGTACCAACTTACATCAGCAATCGCCACGGTAACAACAAAGCCACCCTGGTTATTTGCCGAGTTGTCGAATTCGCTAAATATTGCATCATCATGGTCTTTGGCGTCCCCCGGGTCGATGGTGATCAATGGCAATGAACGCCAGTCTTCACGACTTTTTTCCATGGTTGCAGGTGAAATTGAATTGAGCTTATCCGCTTCATCGAGGACGGATTGAGGAAAAATGTGGGGAATGTTATTTTCGTGAATGGCAATCATCGATAGTGCCTGTTCACTTCGAAATGAGCCAATGACCTGTATTACCTTGCCGTTTTTCAGGCCATATTTACCGCTGCGTCCGACTTCGACTTCAACCAGATCTCCATCAACACCTTCAGCTGCAGATTCCGCTGTGATATCGACTTCTTTTTGTTTGCGGTTTGCCGGTTCAAGACGGAAATTATCGCCGTGTTCTCGCAATATACCCAGTACACTGGATTTTTGCCGATCAAGAACTTTCATAACCTTACCGACATAAGTGCCAGGGCCTGAAACGCCCTCATTAATTGAAACACGTGCCAGAACACAATCACCTATTCCAGCTGTGGTGCCACTATTATTTTGACTGGCAATGGAAACGGTTGGGGGGCGTCCATCCTTCTTTTCGTTCCATTTTGACGGTATAGCCAATAATCCGCCATTGCGATCTCGTGTAACAATATCAAGGGTGGTAACAGGCGGTAGAGAACCTGAGCGGCTTAATTTTTTGCCCTGGCGTAGTAACATGCCACCATCCAGCAAATCCTTCAACAATGCCTTCAATTCTATGCGGGCATCACCGGTAACGCCAAATTCGCGCGCAATATCACGTTTACTGTTTCGAGTGGGGTTGTTTGCAACAAAATCCAGAATTTGTTCTCGAGTGGGAATTTGAGAGGAATTTTTTCGTAGCTTTTTACGGGTTTTTGATCCTGTGCGTTTGTCAGATTTCTTGGTCAATGGATAAACACTTTTTTTCTCCGCATTCAGCCTCTACCTGGCGGTCGTTTTTTTGACCGGAGCCTTCTTTTTCGCGGTTGTTTTTTTGGCAACCGGCTTTTTGGCTGGTGCCTTTTTCTTTGCGGGCTTTTTGCTGCTTTTTGCCGCTTTGGCCGTAATCATCTCTACAGCCTCTGCCATTGTAACAGACACCGGGTCTTTATCTTTGGGCAATGTGGCATTGATTTTGCCGTGATTGACATAGGGACCGTAGCGTCCGTCTTTTACCGCAACCATACCGCCTTCATCAGGGTGTTCACCCAGCTCTTTTAGTGAAGCTGCACCGCGTCTACGCCCACCTCCATTGGCAATTTTTTCCGCTAAAACGCTTACGGCGCGGTTCAGGCCAACAACGAAAACTTCTTCAGGATTGTCGAGATTAGCATATAGGCCTTCATGCAATACAAATGGACCATAGCGTCCAATGCCGGCAGTAATCATTTTTCCTGATTCAGGATGGGCTCCAACCTCGCGGGGCAGAGAAAGCAGCAACAGGGCTTTTTCAAAATCAATATCATCTGGTGACCAGCCTTTTGGTAAACCGCCGCGTTTTGCTTCTTTGCCTTCGCCGCGTTGTACATAAGGCCCAAAACGCCCGGAACGTAATGTTACGTCCTCTTGGGTTTGTGGATCTGTGCCCAGGATTTTGGGGCCAGTATCAGCCTGAGTTGCACCATCTTCACCGTTGCTGCCCAATTGACGGGTGAATTTGCATTCCGGATAATTTGAACAACCGACAAATGCACCAAAGCGACCAACTTTCAGGCTAAGCTGACCTTGCTCACATTTGGGACAGGATCTGGGGTCACCGCCATCATCGCGTTCAGGAAAAGCTACGGCAGCAAGTTCAACATTAAGTGTATCCAACACTTCGGTGACGCGGAGATCCTTGATGTCTTCGACTGACGCTGAAAATTGCTGCCAGAAATTACTCAGAACATCCTTCCATTGCAACTTGCCGTCGGAAATATTATCGAGCTGCTCTTCCAGCGCGGCGGTGAAATCATATTCCACATAACGTTTGAAAAAACTTTCCAGAAAGCTGGTAACGACACGGCCTTTTGAATCGGGGATAAATCGCTTCTTTTCGAGAATAACGTAGTCACGGTTTTGCAAAGTAGCCAGAGTGGCGGCGTAGGTTGATGGGCGACCGATGCCCAGTTCTTCCATTTTTTTGATCAGTGATGCTTCAGAATAACGTGCCGCTGGTTCGGTAAAATGCTGTTTGATATCAATATTGTCTTTACGGACTTTTTCACCTTCATCCAGTGGTGGTAATTGTTTGCCATCTTCTTTGTCATCTTTAACGGATTTGGGAATTTCATAAGCTTTGAGAAATCCGTCAAATCGAATGACAGAGCCATTGGCCCGCAATATCGTAGATTCGTCACCATTTACTGCAGTAATATCAACTGCAGTGCGTTCAATATTTGCCGAAGCCATTTGGCTGGCAACGGTACGTTTCCAAATCAGATCGTATAACCGTTTTTGGTCGTCATCCAGGCGCGAGGCTACACTTTCGGGGGTACGTGAAATTTCAGTGGGTCTGATTGCCTCATGGGCTTCCTGAGCATTCTTTGCCTTACTGGTATAAAGGCGAGATTTTTCCGGCAGGTAGTTTGCACCATATGTTTGACCGATCTGATCTCGAATCGATGGTATGGCCTCGGGTGTGATCTGAACACCGTCCGTCCTCATATAGGTAATCAGACCTACGGTTTCTCCACCAATATCGATACCCTCATAAAGGCGTTGTGCGACCTGCATTGTGCGCGAAGCACCAAATCCGAGTTTGCTGCTGGCATCCATTTGTAGCGTTGAGGTGGTAAATGGAGCAGCCGGGTTGCGTTTAGTGGGCTTTGAATCGACTTTGGAAATGCTGAAAGATGACCCTTCGAGCATGCTTTTTATTGCGGTCGCCTGCGCTTCGTTACCAATGTCGTGACGTTGTATTTTCTTACCGGCATATTCGACGACACGCGCTTCAAACTTCTGCGCTGCCTGATTGGCCAATATCGTTGTAATTGACCAGTATTCAACCGGTTTGAAGACTTCAATTTCCTGTTCACGATCACATATCAGCCGTAGCGCCACCGATTGTACACGGCCTGCTGAACGCGCACCCGGAAGTTTTCGCCATAATACCGGCGATAATGTGAACCCAACCAGATAGTCTAAAGCTCTTCTTGCCAGATATGCATCTACCAAAGGCACGTCCAGTTGGCGTGGATTTTCCATGGCCTCGAGCACTGATTTCTTGGTAATAGCATTGAAGACAACGCGTTCTACAGGTTTGTCTTTCAGCAGCTTTTTCTGTTGCAGAACTTCCAGAACATGCCACGATATGGCTTCACCTTCACGATCAGGGTCGGTTGCCAGTATCAATTTGTCGGATGCTTTCAGCGCTTTGGCAATGTCGTTCAGGCGGGTTTTGGATTTTGCATCGATAGCCCAGGACATGGCAAAGTCTTCGTCTGGAAGCACTGACCCGTCTTTGGGAGGTAAATCGCGTACGTGACCAAACGAGGCTAATACGGTAAAGTCAGAGCCGAGGTATTTATTTATCGTTTTTGCTTTGGCGGGAGATTCCACCACCACAACACTGGTCGTCATAGGATTTCCTGATTGAATTGAATAATATTTAAAATGAGTATTTCCGAATAATAATTGTTTCCAAACGCTGCATATGGGGCATTCATTTGTACCGGTCAATGGTTCACGTCAAGTCAATATCGATATTCTTTCTGTTAATTCTGCTTTTTGGGCGGGATTAAAACTGTACGAACATGCGGTTGTCGATGGTGTTTATCCACTGGCAAATATGGTCCGGCTGTCTATGAAACTGACTGTAAACTGGACCTGGTTGGCATGCTCTATTGTGAAAATCTGATATAATTATGAATTTGAATATTGGTTGCAGAAAAATATGTAGTCAATATGTTATTCTTGCCGCAGGGATCAGTAATCTCAAAGGTGCCGAACGACTGTTCCGAGCCCAAACTCTCTATTCAAACCTTGTC
>JAAENI010000016.1 GCA_024224595.1 Hyphomicrobiales bacterium | reverse complement strand
TGTTGTCCAAATAATAGTTGAATAAGGCGGCGGTGTTGACTTTGGGGGAAACGGCCGTTTGTATTCCTGAACTATTATCCCCTATTCCGCTCAACGCTTTCGTAACCAGTTTGGTTTATTCTTGTGCATGTATGGCGCGGTGTGTGCCATCACAAAACGGCTTGTTTTCTGATTTGCCACAGCGACAAAGCGTAACCCGATTGCGCTTTTCGAACGTTTCGCCGTCTCCATGTTCGACCAGAATATCCCCAGTCAGCCACAATGGTCCAGCGATTGGCCCCTCGGAGGTCATCTCGGTCGTCACCGCGATTTGCAGCGGAAGGTCGGGCTCAATATCGGCCGAATCAGCGTCCAATGCATATGTGTATGAGCCAGATGGGCAACGCTCAATCATCGCCATCACCTGTGCGCGAACAATCGAATCATCGGTCTGCTTGGTTAGCTCTTTGATATTTGCCAGTCGATGACCGCAAAAGCCTACCTCTGAGCAAAGCGAATAATCCCGTTTGACCACGATGCCTGTGCCGCCCTCATGGACAATTTTGCGCTCTTCAAACGTATTATTTGCCGCTGTTTCAGTGCCATCAAAGCCGATCTCTTTGTGCGTTCCATCACAGAACGGTTTGTCAGAGGATGCACCGCAGCGACAAAGCCCTACAATTTGCCGACCCGTCGTCTCAACCGTCTCCATCGTTTGCCACGTCATTGGCTCACCGTGTTCAGAGCTGATCTGCTTTTTGCGAACGATTTTGATATCGCCGTAAACGATATATGCCGCATCTTTGTAAACATAAACCTTTGCTTGATTAACCATGTCTTCACTCATTTCGTACCTCCACGAATATTATTCGATGGTAAACTTTCCATCGACAAGTGTTACTGTTGCCTAATTATTAGTATTGTTTGTCGTCTGCCCATAATGGTACGGACGTCGAATTCTATGTCTCCTTCATAGCGGGGGACATAGGTTTCATGGGCTTCTTTGATTTTGATTTGGCGCTAGTTAATACGAACCATTAGGGTTCAATGGGAATGCAGGGGGTGTACCCATATGTGGGGATGATGTAGAATAAAAGTCATTTTCAAACAAGGAGAAAAAAAGATGGCTACATATCCCGCAGCAAAATTAACAATTCCACTGGATATCCCAGATGTGGACATAATTGGAACAGAAGTCCGGCGTAATGGTGAATGTTACATCAAGGTTGAAAGTCGTAAGGAAATCACGCGATGTGGTATATGTGGTCAAGAAATCAAGTGTAACTATGGACATGGGCAGGAAATCAGGTTGCGTCACCTGCCTGTTTTAGGATACAAGACATATATATGCATCCGTCCCAAACGAGGTCAATGTAAAAGTTGTATGCACGAGCCAACAACAACTCAGACATTGAAGTGGTATGAGCAAAGAAGTCCACATACGACAAGTTATGATGGCTACTTGATGAAACAATTGATAGGCAGCACAGTTGAAGATGTGAGTATGAAAGAAAACATCGGGTATGATGCTGTGTTGGGAACACTCAAACGATGTGTCCCAGTTGAGGTAGATTGGGATAGCATCACACATTTGGGAACAGTGGGTATTGATGAAGTAGCGCTGAAAAAAGGACACAAGGATTTCGCCGCAATCATTACAGCGCGTCAAGATGACGGTAAAGTAGTCATTCTGGCGGTTTTGGAAGACCGTAAAAAAAAACGGTGCGCGCCTTTTTAGAAACAATACCTGAGCGGTTACGGAAAAGCGTTCATACTTTTTGTACAGATATGTGGGAAGGATATGTCAATGCTTTGAGCGAGTTTATCGCCAAACATGAATTGAAAGCGGCCAAAATCGTTGTTGATCGTTTCCATGTAGCTGGACATTATCGGGATGGATTTGATACACTGCGTAAAAAAGAGTTAAAACGTTTGAAAACGGAATTACCTGAAGAAATATATGAGCGTGATTGTCAGGGAGCACTATGGTTGCTACGGCATAATTACGCTGGGCTTAGTGAAGAACAAAAGAGGCAATTGCGACGGCTATTAGCGCATTCGCCCCAATTGCACACAGCTTATACATTACGAACGGAATTAACAGCCATTTTCGATATGGATTTGGATCGAGAACAAGGGGAAAATCGTTTGCTAAAGTGGATTGCCAAAGCAGAAAACAGTTCTCTTACTTGTTTTGAAAGTGCCATCAAGACATTGAACAATCATTTTAACTTGATTGCCAACTATTTCATTCGCCGCGCCAATAGTGGTTTTGTTGAAGGATTTAACAACAAACTAAAAGTCATCAAGAGAAGGTGTTATGGGATCAAGAATGTTAGTAGCTTATTTCAACGACTTTGGCTAGATACGATGGGGTATGCACGCTTTGCTTAATCCCCCGTATATTCTGTCAACCACATGAGATCCCAAAGAGCCCTCGCGACTAGCGGCAGGTGCAGATATGTCCAAGATGCGACGCCGCTTGCCTGAGCGTGCGGGATGCGGTGCGAGACAAAGTCGAAGTAAACCCACCACAATCCGATGGCGACCAACATGCCCTGCAGAGCGATTACGCCAACCTCTAAAGTTAGATGATGTTGCTCGCTGAGGCCGGAAACCACCCCGACGACGACTTCACCCAAAACAATAATTGTAAGCAGGCCGAATCGTTCAACCATGGATGGACTAACGACCACCACTTTGTCGATTTCACGCTGGGCGGCGGGATTGTTGCGCCCCGAATTGAGCGAAAAGATCGGTAAAAAGAACATAATGGCGACCGATGCCCACCACAGATAAATGCGAAGGGAATCTGGTACAAACGCTGAGACAAGAAAAAGAAGCGTTGCGAATAGAAACCCGGCGCTATACGGCCGTGCAAGCGCACGTTGATCTTCATCATGCACACTAACACGCCACCACAGGAGGCTCAATGTTAGCAAGAACAAGCCATACGCGATGGCAAACTGACTTGAAGTTTCCCCCATTGCATCGTGGGCGAAAACCGCCATTGCCGCCACACAAATCATTTGCAGAAATGTAAAGACGCGCGTGCGGATGTCATTGTTGCCATGTGCGTCGTGATAGGACATACCGTTGAGCCATGACAGCCAGACGATCACAAATAGAAACAGATAGTTGGCGAAGCCGCGCCAATCGACGTGCCCCGCCAGACTGTGTGCCAATTGGGCGATGAAAACGACATAGACGAGATCATAGAACAGCTCAAGAAATGCAACTGAGCGGTGTACAGATCGATTC
>JAAENI010000015.1 GCA_024224595.1 Hyphomicrobiales bacterium | reverse complement strand
TATTTGGAATTTGAAATTTGGGATTTGGGATTTATTTGGAATTTGAGATTTGAGATTTATTTGAGATTTGGGATTTGGAATTTGTTACTTCAGGGTAAGAACTGACCTGAAAGGCAGAGGGGAAGCTTATCGCTAATCCTTGTAGGACGGGATTGTGCAGGAAAAAACATGAGTGAAAGCATATTAAATTATCCATTGGGTGTATTTCGGTTCCAGGTGAACTTTTTCCTGTCAGGGGAAAGCAGTTCCGAAAGGAAGTTGTGCGGGGGAGCCTTTTCGGAATGCACAGGGCTTGAAGCCACCATGGAACCTAAGGTGATTAAAGAGGGGGGCCGCAATTACGGCGATATTCAGCGGGCTGGCCGGGTTAATTTTGCCACGGTTGTCTTAAAAAGAGGCATCACAAAAAACAGGGATCTCTGGAACTGGTTTTACCTAGTCTGCAACGGGTCCTATGCCTATCGCCTGAACGCGGAAATTACACAAATGGGCTTTGACAAAAACAAGGAAGATGTTCCCGTGATGGTCTGGAAAATGAAAAAAGCCCTGCCAACCAAGTTTAAAACCGCTGACTATAATTCCACCTTTGACCAGGTGGCTATTGAAGAACTGCACTTTGTGCATGAAGGGCTGACGCACAAATTGCTTTAAAATGCTGTTATTGGCAGGAGCCCGAGGACTTTGGGCAAAAAACTGTTTACAAAAAAAATTAACCACTAACAGATGAATAAAAAAGGACAGCCTGATGAGCGAACCATTACATTCTTATGCAGAGTTTATGGCGACAACGGATGAGAATGGGAGAGATATACCAGAGAAGCAGAGAGATAGGATCAGGGTTCATTTTAATCCTGAAACCCTGGATATCACTTTTTCCAATACCCTGCAAAGAGGAAGCGATAATCAACCAGCGCAGGTTGTTAATGAAACCACGGCCAAATTGAACATGGAGCTTATCTTTGACACCAGTTTGGACGGAACAGATGTTCGTGTGGAAACTCATAAGATTGCAAGAATGATGGCCCCCACACAGGATAGTAATGATGACGAGGTCAAAGTTCCCTCTATTGTGGTTTTTGAGTGGGGGACTATCAGGTTTGAAGGCTATATTGACAGTTACAAGGAACGGATTGAGTTCTTTTCTTCCGAAGGGGTTCCCTTGCGGGCGATTGTCACGCTTTCCATAACACAGCAACAGCGAAGTTTCACCCCCGGCACCGGGCAAAATAAAAGGCAAAACAATGACCTGACTCTCAATGGCAATGCACCTGTACAACGCCTAAGCGCAAATATGACCATTACAGCCCAAAATCTTGGGGATCCAGGCGCGGCAAAAAATCTGGCCGCGCAAAACAGGATCGAAAATCTTCGCCATCCGGAAGTCAATGAAATTATGGTTGTAAATACCCCGGGCCGCGACGCTCTCAATTTGACAGCGCCAGTCGGCCCTGACCTAGGCATTGGGGCTTTAACCTCAACAGGTGAAACAACGTCGCAATTCGCAGGCCTGCGAAATCGGTTTTCAGCATCCGCGAACCTGACGCCCAGGATCAGACTATCTCCCAACGCAGGCGGTGATATCGGGCAATCCCCGGGTTTAAGAGGAACCGCGGGAGTCGGAATTGGCGGGCAGGTGACTGCCGGGCTTAATACAAACTTGACTGCTGATGTTGGTGCGGATGCTGACATAGAACTCGGAATACTATTCGAGGATTAGAACATGAGCATTGTATTTGATGAAATATTAACGGAGATTAACGTCCCATCCACCGAAACCGTGGAAAATGATAACCCGGCTTCAGGGGAGGAATCTTCGGATGCGGCCCAAACAAACAGGGAACTATTGCAAACACTTGAGCGATTAAAAAAACGCCAGTTGCGTGTTTTCGCGGATTAGCTATGACAGAAGAAGCTGTATTATCAACCGGTCCTATTTATACGCCCAGGCCTGTTCTGGAAGTTGACGGCCAAACAGACGACATGATTCAGACCTTGCTGCTCAGCATGGATATCACTGAATCGGACCATGGGCTGTCTGCCGTTGAATTGAAGTTTAACAATACAGCGACAGTTAACAGCCAAGGCAATGATTATGCCTTTGAATACAGTGACAATGATTTATTGTCTCTTGGAAAGTCCATGATAATCCGGGCCGGGGATCAGAACGATCCCCAGGAGTTATTCCGGGGTGTGATCAGCGGCATCGAGATGCTGGTCCACGGAGGGCAGCAACCCAGGCTTATAGTTCTGGCAGAAGATGCTTTGCAACGGGCAAGGCTGGCTCGCCGCACCCGCCTGCATCCGGCTGGAACCGTAAGTTCCATTGTCCGGTCTGTAGCCGCGGAACTGGGTTTGAATGCCAGTGTCACAGGTCTTGATCAGAATGTGGATGATCAAATGCAGTTAAATCAATCAGACCTGGCATTTTTAAGATACATGGTCAAACGCTTTGACGGTGAACTTCAAATTGTCGGGGATCAATTGCAGGTATGTCCCCGCGCGGATATCCGGCGCAATGAGATTACCCTTGAACTTGGAAGCCAGTTGTTAAGTATTCGGGCGCTGGCTGATCTTTCACACCAGGTCAGCCGCGTAACATATGCTGGTTGGGATGTCGCTGCCGGCACGGAAGTGGAGTCGGAATCCAACGCCGGGGCGGACCTGGGACCAGGCAGGGGCCGAACAGGGGCCTGTTTTATAGAAAATGTTTTTGGTGAACGCAGTGAGCATTTGTCTCATGCCGGCGCCGAAAACCAGGCTGAATCACAGGCTTTGGTTAATGCCGCTTATTCGGAGCGCGCAAGAAAGTTTGTCTGCGCGGAAGGGCTTTCCGTGGGAAATCCGAATATCCGGGTAGGTACTCATGTCACATTGACCGGACTGGGGCCTCGTTTTAACAACACATATTACGTTACAAAAACGCATCACAGTTTTGACACATCCCGGGGCTATCTGACTCGATTTCAAGCTGAATGCGCGTACTTAGGAGGATAACATGCTGCCTTTGGCGCAAACGCCATCTGTTACTCAGGATCTTCAACTTGCCAGGGTGACTTCCGTCAATGACCCGGATAATTTAAACCGTATTGAGATACGGCTGCTTTCTCACAGCGGTTCACCACGGCAGGAAGGAACCCTGTGGGCACGTGTGGCCGCGCCATTTGCAGGAGCCAGTAAAGGGGCATTTTTTCTGCCTGATGTGGGAGATGAAGTGGTTGTTTCTTTTGTTAACGGTGATAGTCGCTATCCAGTTATCCTGGGTTCGTTATGGAACGGGGCTGACCCTGCTCCTGAAACGCTCGGGGGAAGCGGGGATTCTGTTGATCGCTGGACCATCAAAGGCAAAGAAGGAACCCGTATGGCTATAGTTGAGGAATCCCCTGGAAACGCGGTGATTTCATTTAAAACCCCGGGCGGAACCGAGGGGGAACTGACCGACGCGGGTGGCGGCAAAATCGAATTCAAGACCGCAGGAACCACCATTATAATTGATACCCAGGGAGTAAGTGTTGATACACCTTTAAATGTCAAAGTTCGGGCATCACTGGTTAATATCTCGGCTTCAATGGTGACAGTGGATGCTGGAATGTCAAAATTCAGTGGTGTTGTGCAGGCTGACACCGTGGTCACAAACAGTGTTGTCAGTGCTTCATATACACCGGGTGCGGGGAATATATGGTAAATTCAGAGAACAATTGCAGCATAAAATGGCTGGAACCCTCACCCTTGTGGGGGGATCATGCCAGATGGATTCGTTTGCCCGGGCAGACCCTGGTGGCAACTCCCATGATTTTACGTTTTGCCGGCGACAACTTTATGGAAGAGTTGTTAGCCATGCTTGAGCAATGTCCCTGGAGAATTTCGGAATGGGAGGCGCAGCCGGAAACATGGCGTGACCCTATGCCTTCACCCGACCCAATCCATAAGATACGACCGGATCCTTTCCATGAAAATCTCTACAATGGAAGCAAACTCATACTGAACAAATTTGTATCTGACAATAAGGAAGCGCTGACACCCGGGATTGATATGCAACGCGCAAAAAAACGCGCTTTGCAAAATGATCCGATCAAGTTATACCAGGCCGCTCAAAATCGTTACTACCTGGTGACAGCATCCCTGGTTTCCGAGGAAAAAGGTTATCCTGATTATAATTTGAATCTTGGTAACAATGAGCGCGCCTCTTTTGTTGTTCGCGCGCTTGTACCAGCACAGGATAAACCAGGCACAAATGAATACGCGTTTGTGGCAACACCCTCGGGCAAAGCATGGAAAAAAGCGGGACAATATATTGAGCCTTATGACCAGACCCGGAAACTGATTCAAGGTGAAGAACAACTGCCGCTCTTTCCCGTGAACTATGCCGATCAATGCGGTCACCGCCGACAAATCCTGGGAGGCCTTATTCCGGTTGGCAAGCGGGAAGAATGGATGGCCGCGTCAGAGTATGGCGATGAATTACAAACAGGAATGATCAACCCGGTGACGTCCACAGAGGGAGGCGCCAGGCATATAAAAGATATATTTATCGCGGATGTGGTGGAACCCTGGCGTGCGCTGATCGAAAAAGCCCATAATCTGAAGGAGTCACTGGCCGCTGAAAAAGGGAATGGCAAAAGTGCTAAACAAGATAAAGCTCGGATTCTGAAAACCGCAAGAGATCAAATTCAGACCGGTTCCTGGTATATCCTGCTGGATTTTGCCAATTTTATTGAGAAATATTTGAACAATGTCTGGGAGTTCATGACAAACAAGGATGCATCTCCCGATATCAGCGAGATTGAGAAAAACTTTATCGATTTGCTGTCAAACACAAAGCTTTCCGCGGAATGCTTTGTTGCTGTGGCCATTGAAAATTTTATTGTGGCAAATAATACCATCAGTAAATCGAATTTGTGGGAGGAATTAAAGGCTGTTTGGGAATTGGAAGATACATCGGATTTTGAAACAGGGACCTGGTTTACCCTGATGGATATAGCGACTTACCTGGGCACCCATTTTCCGAACCTGAAGAAAATGGCCCTGGAAGAAATCGAGAAAACCGCTCTCACAAATGATGAACAAAATGCCAGGAATCGTTTAATAAATGCCAGCATTAATTTATTGCGTGAGGCTATCGGAGTTGATGACCTGTCTTATGACCGAATCACAATAAAACATTCCCTGTTGGATGCATTGGTTGCTGTTAAAGCATGCGAGGATGCCCTGGAAGATATTACATCCCAGTATAACAGAAGCTATCTGCCCGCAGATGACACTCTATGGCCGGATTTTCTTTTTCCATTAGCAGATCCGGACATGGATATCGAAATGGATATCGAAATGAATAGCGCCGCCATCGTCCCCTTTATCACGACAAACACGAAAGGATTGAAAGGTGTGGAAATTCTTGCGGCAAAGCTGAATGCCATGGCAGATATGATAGATATGCTGGTTCCGAGACCGGGTATGTCGCCTGAACGAGAAGCAGAATTTAATATTGAACCTTTCCTGGATCAGCGGGAAGCCAGGTTTGTCATCCATTGCGTGTTTGAACGGCCAAATTGCGGACCCTTGTTTCCTGCCCTGGTCAGCCATCCTACCTGCCAGCTTGAAATGGCGCCTTTTTTCGACCCTGATGCCCCGGCCCGCGAGGTTCGCATTCCCCTGCCTATGGATATCTCACCTGCCGGATTAAGAAAATATAAGAAAAACGCCATGCTCCTGATATCTGACATGCTTTGCGGGAAGATCAGAAAAATCAAAAAGCTTACTTTGGCAGACCTGGTGTTATCAGTGCTTCCCTGGCCGTTTCATAAAGATATTCCTGATGTGGGCACTGCCGGACCATGTAAAAATGAGGATAATATTAACATTGGAATGTTCTGTTCCTTATCTATCCCTATTGTCACTCTTTGCGCTCTTATTCTCATGATCATCATGGTTCAGTTATTTGATTTCTTATTTCGGTGGGTTCCCTATCTGTTCATATGTATCCCCATACCAGGCTTTAAAGGAAAAGATAAATGACCGAACCTGAAAAAAACAGGCATATTCCAGGGCCGCCCGTGGGATGGCCCCTGCTTCCCGTACCCAAAGACGGGACCTTAAACTATCCTTCGCTGGAAGAGAGTATCAAACAGTACATCCGGATACTTTTACTGACGCGACCCGGTGAACAGTTGATGAGGCCTTATTTCGGGGCTGGATTGCCCCGTTTTTTACATCAATCCAATACACTGGGAATCCAGCGGCAGGTACAAGACACGATTATAGAAACACTGGGCCGGTGGGAAAAGCGAATCATTCTTGACCGGGTGGATGTGTGGCAGGAGGACAGGCCCGACAGATTGCGTATTGAAATCGCCTATCGCATCAAACGCAGCAACAGCCCAGGTTCGATGATGCTTAAAATGAATTTAGGAAAATAAAGATGCCCATTCCACGTTATCAATTAGATGATCGTAATTTTGATGATCTTGTCCAGGAGATGTTATCTCGCATACCTGCTCATGTCCCCGAGTGGACAAACCCCCAGGTGGGCGATCCAGGCCATACCCTGATCGATCTTTTTGCCTGGCTGGCAGATACAATGCTGTACCGGGTGAACCTGATACCAGAGCGCCAGAGATTGGAGTTTTTGCGACTTTTGAATATCCCGATGCAGCCCGCGCTTGCCGCCAGCGGACTGGTTACTTTGCAGATAACAGGCAACAATAGCGAAAAAGCAGTAAATATCCCAAAATACACTGCTGTCAAAGGTCCCGCGGTTTTTGAAACCAATGACGAGGTCACTGTATTTCCAATAACCGGCAAGGTATTTGTCAAAAGACGGCCCACAGACGAGGAAAAAAACAGGTTCTCGGCAATAATGCACGAACTGGAAGATATTTACGATATTGAAAAAAGTGATCCTTATGTAACCACGAGTTTGTTTGATGAAATCCCCATGGATCCGTCCGGCCTTGATATTGCCAGGGATACCATTGATCAGGGAGTGTGGATCGCTTTGTTTGCAGCCAGTGATGATGAAAATCAGATTGCAAGGGTTCTTGAATCATTCAGGGGAGATGAATACGGTGAAAAAGTGATCAGCATTGGTTTTGAACCCAGGCTGACCATCCCGGAATTCGGAGAACAAATTAATCAACCACTGGACATGAGAGAACTCTGGCAATGGGAAATGCCGTCAGCCAGGAAAAATACCAGTGATAACCTTTATGAAATCCCTTACTTAACCCTGGATTTAAAAGAAGATACAACCTGCGGATTCACGCGCCGGGGGCTGATTAAACTTGCTCTTCCCTCACCGGACCGGATCGCGCTTCCAGAAAACAGCGTGGATAATAATAAACATGCCGGAGTCGGAAATTTACCGCCGCGCATTGATCAGGAAGAGGATGCCAGACGCCTGGTCGCCTGGATTCGCCTTTGCCCCAGGGAGCACTGCCAAACCATGGCAATAAGATGGATGGGAGTTAATGCCGTCAGCATTGATCAGCGCAAAACCGTTCAAAATGTTATTATTGCCGTGTCCAACGGGTTAGCAGATCAATCTTTCAGGCTGCCGGCCGGATCCATTGATACAGATACCTTCAAACTGCAAGTTGAGGAGACAGGCAGGGGTTATACAGACTGGTACAATCGAATGCTGCATACTGCTGCCCGGGATGACCGCTTTTATGAGCTGGATGCGGAAGCAGGTGTCATTAAATTTGGAGATGGGCTACGTGGTTTGATTCCTGAACCTGGTAATCGAATCCGGGTTCAAACTATGCGCTATGGCGGCGGACGAGCCGGAAATATTGCGGCAGGCAATTTAAAAACCATCTCCCACCCCTGTATCAAGCTGGTTCAACCCATTGAAACCACAGGCGGCAAGGATGCCGAAACTTTGGAAGATGCGGAAAAGCGTATTCCCGGGGTATTAAAACACAGTCACCGGGCCATTACCGAAGCTGATTACAAACAACTGGCTTTGCATACCCCAGGCGTGGAACTGGCACGGGTGGAAGTGCTTCCGAAATTTAAACCGCAACAGAGAATCGGCGGACTGGTGGGTGTTATCAGTGTGATGGTTCTACCCAAGGCCCTGGCACAACTACCGCCCAATCCCCGCCCGGATCGAAACATGCTCGCACGGGTTCATGCCTATCTTGATGAACGCCGGCCTATTGGTGTTGAACTCTACGTAATCGGAACCGAATATGTTCCCCTCGGACTCAGCGTTGCTGTCAGCCTTCGCGAGGGTTTTTCCAAAAACCAGGTGATGCAGGGCATTTACAAAGCTTTGCGGGAATTTCTCTGGCCACTCACCCCAGGCGGCCACCAAGGGCAGGGCTGGCAACTCGGACGCCCGGTTGTCAATCACGAAATTGACGTGATTGTGGCTCGTGTGCCAGGTGTCCTGACTGTCAATGACGTCAATCTATTTCAGATGAATGAATCAAAACAATGGGAAATGGTCCAGGAGTTGGATGCGCAATCCCTGTTTCTTGAGCCATGGCAATTGCCGGAACTCCTGACAGTAGTTGTAATGGAAGATGAAGATGCCCCGGTGTCTCTTGATGAATACGGTTCCGGCGCCGGAGCGGGCGGAGCGGATGAAGAAAATATTCCCATACCTGTGATACCGGAGATTTGCCGATGATAGACGCTAATAAACAACGATCTTTTATGTTAGACCCTGGCTCTGATTTTAAAATTGAGCCGGATGATGATCATCTCAAGTGGGATAAGGATTTGGAAGTTCTTCGATTTCGAAGTTCGCGAAAAGTTGAAAATCTGCCGGATGATCGGGACAGGGCAAAATTACTGGCAGATCATCCTCCGGTAACCTTTGACCAGTTTGGAACCTGGGCGGCAATTAACAGCAAAGGGGATATCATTGGTGGCGGCGTTCTGGAAGATACCATTGTTATACACGAACGGCCACTTGGAGAGACCTTTACTGATATGGTGATGAACACGGATGGGATACTTTATGCTCTAGCCGGAGATGCTTCGGGAATATCCACGATTTACCTTATCAATCGCCTGGGATCTAAAGAAGAGGGCAAAAAAGAGGCTGAAGGCTACGACGACAATCAATACGATACAGAAGTGGTAAAAAAGCTTAAAGTTGAGGATGGCGGACAACCGGATCGCATCGTGGCATTGGCTGAAGGTGGCGCGCTTGCTTTGGATCGGGAAAATGGCCGATTCTGGCAGGTGGTGGGTACGCCAGTCAGGGACCAGCCCAAGGCATTATATGCACCAGATACACCCAGGCCTTGTGAAGATTTTCCGGGTCCGCAACACCTGGTCACACGATCCGATCTTCAATTGCCGGAAAACCGGGAACCCATTGCCATGGCATCCAATCCAAATGGCGAGGTTGCTGTTTTGCTCTTCCCCCGGGAAGCGGAAAATCCGGCTGAAGTTGTTTTAATAAAAGACAGCAGGATGAGTGCGGCCGCGCCATTATCCCAGGCCGGCGCTCCATTCAGTATTGGCTGGGTAAAAGATCAACTTTGGGCGGTATTATTTAACGACCTCAAGGAAGCTATTGTATATCCAATCCCTTTTATGGAAGAAGCGCCGCAAAAGCCTGTTACTCCTGTTGGTTATCGTTATCCTCTTCATTGGGGAGATGATAAATATAAAAATCGGCCTTTTTGTAACGGACTTGCAGAACCGGTTCGTTATCAGTCAGCAGATCGCACAGGAAAATTCCGGTTAAGGACCCTGCATCATCTGTCATTTTCATCCTATCCCACCATGGCCGAGGTTGATGCAAAAAAATCTGTGGATTGCGGAAAGCCCGGTACAATATGGCACCGTCTGTATCTTGAAGCGCGGTTACCCCAGGGCACAGGGGTTAAAATTTTTCTTGCCGGGTTTGATGATCTAAAGGACGACCCGGGTAAACTGGTTTGGATGGAACATCAGTTTGGAGCGGTTGAAGCACTGGCTGATGTGCCCAAAGGGGCATGGTTGAAAGATGCTTCTGAAGTTCCTTATTATAAAGGGCGTCTTTACTGCCGTCCGGAGAAAAACAGATCAGGTTTATTTACCGTGCTTATCCAGAGGCCGGGTTACCAGGTGCGCGCGTTAAAAGGCCGGTATTTGAAAATACGTGTTCAACTGAGAGGCAATGGCCACGAAAGCC
>JAAENI010000014.1 GCA_024224595.1 Hyphomicrobiales bacterium | reverse complement strand
TGGGGATTTCCAGATCCGACGAAATCATTCCGGGCATATCTTTTGCCAACAGCGAAGTCGGTCTGCTTTCCGTTTGTATCGAGGCTTATTTTTACCGGTTGGTCTGCACCAACGGTCTTATCGCGAAAGTGGCGACGGCATCATCCAGGTTTAAGCACATCTCAAACAAGCTACTGGATAATTTCCCAGAAACCTTGGCCCATGTCATTGAGGATTCCAAACAGCGCCAGGCACAATTCATGCTGTCCACGCAAACGCCTGTCAATGACCCTATGGATACCATTGCCGCGTTCAGCAAACAGTTTGGACTATCCCAAATTGATACGGAGGTGGTTCGCCAATCATTTTATCTGGAGTCCGGCGCGACAATGTTCCACATAATTAACGCGTATACACGTGCGGCCCAGGAGCCTAATCTGTCTGCTGCCGAAGCATACAAGCTGGAAAGAACCGGCGGCCATATCCTCGGGCTGATAAAGCAATAGATCCGATTACCGGCGATTCAAAGCCTCATTCTCAAAGCGATGGTGGGGCTTTTGTAGTCTGTGCCAATCTCTAACGCTAACAAAAACTGAAACAATCTGACAAAGGAGAAATAACCATGTGTGATGATTTTGAAAATGATTTCGATAACGGCG
>JAAENI010000013.1 GCA_024224595.1 Hyphomicrobiales bacterium | reverse complement strand
GCGGATATGCATCCGGGTAATTTGTTTGTCGATAACAATGGAATGATCATTGCGGTGGATCTTGGTATCACCGGCAGAATGGGAAAAAATCAACGGCGCTTTCTGGCAGAAATATTATACGGTTTTATCACCCGGAATTATCTGCGCGTGGCTGAGGTGCATTTTGAAGCAGGCTATGTTCCCCACCACCATGATGTTAACAGTTTTGCCCAGGCAATCCGGGCAATAGGTGAACCTATTCACGGCCAGTCCGCCAAGACAATCTCAATGGCAAATATGCTGACCCTGTTGTTTGAAATTACTGAATTGTTTGACATGGAAACCCGCACGGAGCTGTTATTATTGCAGAAAACAATGGTTGTCGTCGAAGGGGTGGCACGAACTCTTGACCCGGATTTCAACATGTGGAAGGTTTCCGAACCGGTGGTTTCACAATGGATAGCCGGTAATCTTGGACCGGCGGGTATTGTTAATGATGCGGCGGCAGGATTAAAGTCCATCGCCAGAATTGCTTCTCAGTTGCCGCAATTTACCGAGCGCGCTGAGCGCCTTTCATTGGCTATGGATGATATGGCCGAAAATGGCATGCGCTTTAGTGATCAGACCGCTGACCAGATAGGAAAATCTGAAGCCTGGCACGGCCGGTGGGGAAGACGGGCTCTTTGGGTGATAGCATTGACTGCAATTATTGCAGTTTATATGCAGTATTTTGCATAATACACTTGATTAGTGATGGCAATGCTATCATATTTAGTTCATGG
>JAAENI010000012.1 GCA_024224595.1 Hyphomicrobiales bacterium | reverse complement strand
GCGTGACAGTTATGTAATTTCCTCAGCACCCAATCCGTTGGATGAATTATCACTGGAGTGGGATCAGTCCGGCAGAAAGGCTGGATTTGCTCTGGAAAACACTTTGGCCATCAACGCGGTTGATAAAATTCGCGCTCCAGCCTATGGCCGTGCGGCAATTCGGCAGATGCCAAAATCTGTGTTAACCACCGGGTTTATTCAATCGGGTAGCATCCAGAATTTTTCGAAATTTACCGGCAAAGCCATCAATTTTCAGACCTTCACAGTATTTAACTGACTGGCAAAAAGGACCCGGCGGCGAATTACTCGCCTTCAGTTGGGTCAGAAATCATGCCCAGCGCATGTAGATATAAATCACGCACCGCATCCTGCTCCTGGCGTTCATTCATATCCTGTTTGCGCAGAGATATAACCTGGCGCAAAACCTTGGTGTCGTACCCATTGGACTTTGCTTCGCCATACACTTCACGGATATCATCCGCAATACCCTTCTTTTCTTCTTCAAGACGCTCAATGCGTTCAACCACTGAACGCAATTGATCGCGTGCCACCATAGTATCAACCATATTCAATTTCTTTCCTGAAATAGTATTCGTAACTAAAATTTCGAGCTTAATATCAGATATTCAGCCAATCTAAATTCCTGCCTCACAGGATTAATGAGTGGTGGTTGGAACCCAACCTTTATAAACCTCTAGCCTAACCATGATTCTTGTAAGATTGTTCAAATTCAGACTTTTGCTTTTCGCTGGCTTCACTTTGATATTTCGCCTTCCAGTCGGAATACGGCATGCCATAAACAATCTCGCGGGCATCTTCCCTGCTCATCTCATACCCTTTTTCCACGGCGGCTTCCTGATACCAGCGTGACAGGCAATTGCGGCAAAACCCGGCAAGGTTCATCATATCGATATTCTGGGCATCTTTACGTTCATCAAGATGCGCTAGCAGCCGTCTGAATGCCGCAGCTTCAAGTTCAGTTTTGCTTTGTTTATCCATTTTTTCCACCCGGTTCAGTACTCTCGAATTCTCATCTTTTGGTTTCATCAATTGGCAGATAGCAATTGATTGTCTTAAACTATATATAGTCCACCTGCCCGGTTCTTGAACCCTTTTGCATGACCTGATGCAATTCAGGCAGATCAATCACTGGTTCAATAACTTTTACCAGCCGCTCTACCCACTCATCAACACCCTCATCATAGCAAATCAGATCCTGGCGAATCTCGAGCAGGGCGTGGGCCAGTCCGCGCCGTGTGCAGTGAGTATACATCGTATCATTGCCAAGTGCACCATCATAAGGCTCATTGTCACCGACAATAATATCTGCCTGTTCAGCCAACCGCTCAAGTAATTGGTGAGGGAGACGTTCGTCACTGTCCCACAAAATACCCGCATGCCAGTGCCTGGTATCACCCTTCCAGTTATCAGTGTAGCTGTGGATTGAAAATACCATCGGCACAACGCCCATCGCCAGAGATTTTTCCACCATGGCACTAACCGCATCATGATAAGGCCGGTAAAAGGTCGACTTTCGATATTCTATCTCATCCTGATCAATCGGGTGGTTGCCTGAGATGACTGTTCCATCAGATAATTTCATAATCAGAGTCGGATCATCATCACCACGATTGGGATCAATCAGCAGTCGCGAAAAATTGGTCATGATGGCTGGCACGCCCAGACGCTCAGCCAATCCCCGCGTTACTGCCTCAGCTCCGATATCATAGGCAATGTGCCGCTCAAATTGTGCTTTGGCAAGGCCTAGATATCCGTATTTTTCAGGCAACTCATTTCGCGCGTGATCACACAGCAAAATAAAGCCCCTGGATAAGTCGCCGTCGATCTCACAACAGGATTGATTATTTTTGTCAATATTATTCATCAAAACGTTCTTGTCACAGGGGCAACTTTCAATCAATAGTATTATAAACCATTTTTCATTCATTCCGGCTTTCCGATGAACAACGATTCCCTCGCCCTTTCAACCCAAAAAGCACCATCTAGAGTCTTTCATGGTTACATTGAATCGTTTGACGGGTTTTCTCGCTCGTCGGACATCGTTATGCTTTCCTTATGGTCCGCCAGACTAAAGCGGAAAGCATGCCTTGCCGACGAGCGAGAAAACCCGTCAAACGATTCAATGTAACCATGAAAGACTCTAGCAAATTACCGGCACTTTCCCTGCCCGTGGCCTTTGCTGCACTGACCATGGGCGCAATCGCCATGGGTGTATCACCGGTCTTTGTCCGAATGGCCGAAACCGGTCCATTTGCCAGTGCATTCTGGCGGGTATTTCTGGCAATCCCAGTACTTTTCTTGTGGGCATGGTGGGAACTGCGCCGCAAAGACAAATCACTGCGCCTTGAGTTCCCTTCGGCTGTATTTTGGTCCGGCATGTTTTTTGCCGGTGATCTGGTTTTGTGGCACCTTTCAATCCTCAACACGACGATGGCCAATGCCACTCTGATGGCCTGTCTGGCGCCAGTCTGGGTGATCATGTTTTCAAGCGCTTTCATCGGTGAACCGGTCGGTCGAAATTCCTATTACGGTCTGGCTCTGTGTATCGCGGGAGCATTCATGCTGATCGGATCAAGCTACAATGTTGATCCTTCACGCATCAAGGGAGATCTGTATGGCATGGTAACCTCAATATTTTTCGGCTTGTATTTCCTCTCGGTCCGCGTCGCCCGGCGAAACAGGGGAAGTGGCGAACTGACTTTATTGATCACCATTGTCACGGCCGCATGTCTGTTTGTTGTGGCTGCAATAGCCACCTTGGTCGCCGGTCAAAAGTTTTTCCCTTCCTCAATGCAAGGCGTCACCTCATTACTTATGCTAGGCACCATCAGCCACGCCGGTGGCCAGGGTCTGCTGTCAGTGGCATTGGGTTCTCTATCGGCTGTATTTTCATCCCTGGTAATTTTCATCGAAGCCATATCGGGTGCATTTTTCGGCTGGTTAATCTTCGACGAAAACCTGACGCCGACACAGATTGCGGGGGCCATCGCGATATTGCTGGGGATATGGGTGGCGAGACCGCGGGAGCATTAATAAGGAGGGGTAAATACTCACAGACCTAATTCCATTGTAAAATTATAGAATACTACTTTCCCACTCTGTTTTCCCAAAGCAGATATTGCATTATTAGAATGTCATTTTGTCTATTATGAAACATCTATTACTAGCAGTCTGTCGAACTTGCACAATCACTGTTAACAAAACTGGATATTGGCCCGATT
>JAAENI010000011.1 GCA_024224595.1 Hyphomicrobiales bacterium | reverse complement strand
AGAAGGTTGACATTTTTTGCACCGGCGGTGGCGAGAAAACAATCATTTTACTTGTCATGATATTTCTAATGGCCGGTGCCTTCTACTCACTTACCATTGACATTGGTGCACGCGATGCCACCGTAAACTGGGCGCTGATGTTTGTCCCAACAGTTATTTTATTGCCTGGGCTGTTCATCATCTCTTGCTTCATATCTTTCGCCATGGGCACATCGATGGGCACCATTACCGCTATTGTTCCGATCGGTATCGGCTTGGCGGAAAGCATAGGCATTCCTGTGCCGCTAGCAATTGGCATTGTAATTGGTGGCGCCATGTTTGGAGATAATCTTTCATTTATTTCTGATACGACGATCGCAGCAACGCGCACTCAAGGCGTCAAACTCAGAGATAAATTCAAAGCAAACTTAATTATCGTCATGCCTGCAGCACTTCTCACCTTCGTTGCACTGATGTTTGTCGAGTTTGATATGCAAGCGAACATCGCACCAGACAACTACGAGTT
>JAAENI010000010.1 GCA_024224595.1 Hyphomicrobiales bacterium | reverse complement strand
ATATTCCGGCCATATCCAATTGTTCGATCGGGATGTCGATAACCTCAGTGAAGAAGAACTGCGTAATATTGAACGTATGTGGGGCGTCATGTTTCAACACGGAGCATTGTTTTCATCTTTGAATTTGAAACAGAACATCCAGTTTCAGATGCGAGAAGTGCTCGAGTTGTCTGAACGAATGCTGAGGGAAATGGCGAACGCAAAAATCGAGATGGTGGGCCTTTCGGTGCGTGATTGTGAAAAGATGCCTTCCGAACTTTCCGGCGGGATGACGAAACGTGCTGCTCTTGCCAGAGCGCTGGCTCTGGATCCGGAGTTTGTACTTCTTGATGAGCCAACTTCGGGACTAGACCCGATATCAGCGGGTGAATTTGATGAGTTGATCAAAACACTGCAGCATACTTTGGGCCTTACGGTCTTTCTGGTTACTCACGATCTGGAAAGCCTTTACTCCATAACCGATCGCATTGCGGTGATAGCCGAAGGCAAAATTGTAGCCCAGGGAACAATCGATAAAATGCTGCAAAGCAACCATCACTGGGTGAAGTCATATTTCAGGGGCAGGCGCGGCAGTGCAATGGCCAATAGACACGAATTGAATCGAGGATAGGCAAATGGAATTTAACGCCCGTTACACGCTAATTGCAATGTTCACTCTAACTGCTGTGGGTGCCATTTTTATGTTTATCTTCTGGCTAAACAATTCTGGTGGTTTTGGCGCAAGGGCGCAGTTTCAAGTTCGGTTTTTACACCCGGTATCAGGCTTGTCGCGAGGCAGTGATGTATTGTTCAATGGCCTGAAAGTTGGTGAAATAACCAAACTTTTTCTCGACAAAGAAAAGCCGGGTCAACTTTCAGCGATTATTGCTGTATCTCTGGACACACCCATAAGGGCAGACACAACAGCAGGAATTGATTTTCAGGGACTGACTGGTACCGCAAATATATTGTTGACTGGTGGGGTAAAGGACGCAGCAAAACTTCAATCCGATGCAAATGGTTTACCTGTACTGATCGCCAATCCCGCCCTATCACGAAGTTGGACACAAAATGCTGGCAGAGTACTGGGGCGAATTGATGATCTGATCGGGCGAAATACCGATCGGTTTGATTCCATTCTTTCCGGTCTTGAGAAAATGGCTGGTGGAGGCGACAAAAAAAATCAAAACCGGGTCTATGATCTGAAGATACCGGATGATTTTCAACCAATATTGTCGAAACCATCATGGCAACTGGTCATTGGAGAACCGACGATAGTTCTTTCGCTTAACAGCGACAAAGTATTGCAACAAGTTGATGATGGCTCCTGGGTGCCGTTCGCAGATGCTCGTTGGTCGGATAATTTGCCAAATCTGATTCAGACAAAAATAATGCAGAGTTTTGAAAACGCGGGCTTGATTGGCGCGATAATTCGCCCGGCAGATGCGCTCGATCCCCAGTTTCGTCTAATAAGCGATATAAGAACCTTCCATTTTCAGAAAACAGGTTCACCACTCGTTGTGTTTGATCTGGTTGCGAAAATCGTTGACCGTGATGGGGTGATTGTCTCATCTCGCCGGTTTCGGTTGGAATCACCAGTTGCGACTTCAAATCAGCAAGAGGTGATTAGAGCCTTCGGAAGTGTGTTTTCTTCAGTTGTTAAGGAACTGGTGAATTGGTCCGTTAATTCGTTGCGAAAGTAGGAATTATGATAGTTTAATTTTGATGACATTACTGGGCCAAAAGAAATTGTTTGCGAGTGGAAATGAGTTGGACCGGGGTTGGAGTGGTCAACTAATTGTCTGTTTTGACTGACTAATTTCAGTCCGTTGCCTGTCGCTGTTCAAAATTTTGGCCAATACAAAAAAGGCACCCAATGAAAAAGGTAACTTTTCGTAGTTTTATACTTCCGCTTTTATTGGCTGCGGCTTTAACATTTTCCAACGGGGTATTGATCATTGAAATATCATTCGCCAGCACACAGTATTTGAACGGTTTTTCTCTGAAACAGGCAAAGCCTGGTGATGATTATGCAAGTGGAACTCACATTTTGCTGTCCAAACATCAGGCTGACCATGAAGACGTCCATTATTTTCTGGAGCTTTTCAGGTGGAATCGATTGGCAGCAATAAATGGAAACCTGATTGCTCAGTACAAATTGGGGGTGATGTACAGGGATGGGTTGGGGACGTCACTGGATTATGAAAAAGCCGCTGAATGGTTCGAGCGATCTGCCGGTCAGGGCCATGAACTTGCACAATACAATTTAGGAGTAATGTATCGTGACGGACTTGGTGTTGCGCAGGACTATGATAAAGCGATGGCCTGGTTGTTCTTGTCTTCTGAACAGGGAAATGCCGCGGCAAAATACAATATTGGTGCAATGTATCATTTCGGCAAGGGAGTAAAGCAAAATCATGAGACGGCATTTGGATGGTATCTGCGTGGAGCAGAGCAGGGGGATGAAGATTCTCAATATAATCTAGGGTGGATGTATGCGACAGGACAAGGGGTGAGGCAAGACAAGATCAGCGCCTATATGTGGTTGGACATTGTCGCTGCCAAAGGTGATTTGCAGGCGGCGAATTTGAGAGATGCGTTTGGCAAAGAGATGAGTGCTATAGAAATCACGCAATCAAAAGGATTAGCCCGTGAGTGTGAGCTCAAAAGATTCAAGGGTTGTTAATGATCGCGCGTAGAATTCATATTGCCGATAGACTGGGTATATCCTGTCTAGACCGCTTCTTGTTAACACGGAATCATTTGACCGT
>JAAENI010000009.1 GCA_024224595.1 Hyphomicrobiales bacterium | reverse complement strand
GACAGCGAATCAGCCAGCAAAACACTGAGAAATCGTTGCAGGCCATTACAAATCAGGTCGTTCGGGAGGTCAATGATGCCAAAGCACAATATATCACCACAACAGCAAGGATTGCAGCTGCTGCTGAAAGGGTCAACTTGTCTCGTCTGGCATACGGAGCAATTCAAGGAAGACGGGAGATGGGTGAGTCGAATCAGTTTGAATGGATATTGAATATGAAGAATCATATCCAAGCAAAATTGGCCTTGCTTGCCGCACAAATTGACCACCAAAGGGCAAAATCTGGTTTACGTGCCGCAGAAGGTGTCATTGACAGGCTCTTCATTGCAAATTCTGTCAGGAATTCATTTGACCGGTTGCGGGTAGACCGGCTGCAGACTAATCATGGACTTGTTTATTTGGGTAACCATTAATTAAGCTATCAGCTGTCAGTAAAAGGAAACACATTGAAAATCGGCATCTTTGCTCCTGCCAATGATCTGCAGGCGAGAAAAATTGAGCATCTTGTCAAACGAAATCCCCAAAATACTTGCCGGTATTGTTGTCTGGATGTCCCGGCCACGGACCAGGTCTGGCTGACTGAGAGGGAAATCGCCTGGAACGGCG
>JAAENI010000008.1 GCA_024224595.1 Hyphomicrobiales bacterium | reverse complement strand
TCCATGGTTTGAAGCACTGGCAAAGATGGAGATTGCTCGGCTGTGTTCCGTCCCCAAGCTCAATCGCATTTCCAATGAAGAGACGACCCCGTTGCTATCAGTGAACAGGGTAGATCGTGTTGCGGTGCCGACATTTGCTCTCGAAGATCAAAGGCTTCGAGTAGAAGTGGAATTTGATTTAGAAGGGGCAGGCTCATGGACGGGTGAGCTGGCGATCTTCATCGCAAGCCCAGAGCAGATCATTGAAGGTCGAGAACGTGGCGCAAGGCACGCCGCTGAGATTACGAGAATAGAGGCTGAGAGTAGACGATAAACAACGAAAGCGGTAAGCGCCTCTGGCTGCTCGACGTTGTCGCCCCCGCCAGATAGGGCGGCAACGGCGGTGCTGGCTAATTTCAGGCAGGTTGCAGAGGGCGGGAATGTAGTACTGCATCCGGTGGTGGGTGCGGTGGCTGATCCGGAGGTTTTGGAGAAGCTGGTGGTGAAGAAAGACGGACCGACGGGGGAATCTGATTGATGAGACGAGGGTTGAAGCGGGTGATTGCCGAGATGTCAGGGTTGGATTGTTTGGTGCATTTGGTCGGGTGTCAATGTGATTCGTTGACAAAAAAGTGAGTAATTAAGTGTATTTGGTAAACCGTCACCGTAATTCCGTCACCGTAATTCCGAGCGCCCTCTTGCGTCAAGTTCGCATGCGCTGCCTTTGACACAGAGCCTCTCCCTCGATTGCCTCTCTGCTAACGCCAGAGAAAAGCGATTTTACCGGGCGGATTACAAGCTCACAAAATAATAATATGAGCATAGAAAATTATGAAGATGGGTGTCGATGTGGTTCCAAGAAATACAATGTTGCTATCATGAGATTGGTATTTCATGAAGGGCTGATTGATAGAATGATGTTCTATCAAATATCTTTCTGTCGGAGTTTTCACACCGTCTGGATCGTTTTTGCAACAGATATTTCAGCCTATTATTTTCTTTTAGATGCCCTTGAATAAGCATCCGGCGGCCAGCACTATGTAACCGATTGCCAACGACCAGATTGCGCTAATCCCAATCGATGGCACCGCTATGCCAAACAAAGGTAAAATTCCGATAAGAGCAAGCACTACAGATATAATAAATACAATCATTGTTGGGGCAGAAAGTCTCATTGTTTTTCCCTTAATTCACCAAAATTTTTCTACACAGTAAAACAATCACATGGTGATTTCCACCCCCATGATCAGGTGATAAACTCATCGCAAAAAACCATTGTTTTTGCATCCAGTCACCGATGGGTTTCCAATGCGCCGCCAGACCAGAACACCACGCCATGAATGATCACCCGGTTTTCAATCTGGGCAAACGTTATGCGTACTTCCGGGTAAGTAAGATTGCCTGAAATCAAGACCAGCTCACTGCCATCAATCTCCAGGCGTTTGACAACCAGACCTCCATCCAGCGTCAGCACATAAATGCCACCGCGCATTATTTCTTCTGCGGTTGCACCTTCTTTTACTTCCACAAGCAACAGGTCTCGATTTGAGATTGTTGGCAACATGGAATCACCACTGGCTTCGATCACGCCGACATTTGCCGATCTGGAAACATAGCGGGAAAGCCAATCACGATCCACAGCAACCAACCCATTGGGTTGATCGGTGGATACAAGCGAACCAGCACCAGCCGATGCCTGGATATCAAACCTGGTCAAATGCACTAACTCTGTTTTTGTTGCTGGAAGCTCTGATGAACCTTGGCCGGTTAATAGTCAATTCAAATTAACATTAGTCGCAGCATACCTGCGGTTGACATCAGTAGCGCCCCTGATGCGCATAGCTATGAACAATTGATAAAGGGTAAGACCCGGCAGGATCTGAAGCGAAAACTTCGTAAATTGGAAGAATTAGGTGAACTCACATTTTCGGTTCACATCGATGATCAACGCCTGTTGATTGTTGAGGAGTTTTTGCAACTGGAGATGCAAGGCTGGAAAGGTGAAGCGGGAACGGCTTTGCTCAGTCACGCTAAATCCGCGAATTTTGCCAGAAAGTTTCTCGGCAATGCCAAATACCCGGAGGTAAGAATCGAAGCGCTTCGACTGGATGGTCGTGCCATCGCCATGTCCATGCATATTGTCGCAGAAGGCAACGCCTATCATTACAAGCCTACTTATGATAAAAAATATGCACGCTACTCTCCCGCAGTACTGCTTCATCGTTGGACGATGCAGCAAATGTTTGAGACAAAGTGGGCTCATCATATTGACTCGGCAACTGCCGCTGACAGTCAATTAGGTTCAATTTGGAAAAATCGCGTGAGTATTGGCGAGGTGATGTTTGCAGCATCCTCCCTCACGCCTTCTGTGATGCTTGGTATTTATGCCGTCATCAATCACGTGCTTCAGAATATTAAACCCACGCTGAAGAAAATTATACATTAAACTCAGCGCTTCTAATGCATTAAATAATTGAAATAATTGAATTTACTATCTAAAAATCGCATTTGATGTGCTTGTGTTCGTAGCGATCGGTTATTATAAATTTCTCCTCCTGAACCTCGGTCTGAACGCAGTAATTTAACAACAGATATGTCGCTGCTATACGCGTTAATTGGTAAACAAATACATTCGCGTAAAAATTCACTTTGCTTCTAAATATTTTATGTTTAAAGTAAATCGAAGGTATGATGAGTTTCAATCAACCACACAGCAGAGTGTTACCGTGCAAAGTAGGTGTCAAATTCTACCATGTATGGCGGCAGTAATGATAATTTGTGCTGCGATCTTTTATTTCAGGATGATTATGGCCTGCATATAGGGGTTTGACTGGGAAAAACTTTTGCTTCACGATGATCTGTGAGAACTTTAAGGGAGAGTATCTATGAAAAAAATTAGTGCAATAATTGCCGCAACTCTGATTGCCGGTATTTCAATGACTGCTTTACAGGCCAAGGAAGTCAAGGTTGGTTTTGTTACCACCCTGACCACAGGCGGTGCAGTATTGGGTAAAGCCCAGAAAAATGCGGTAAATCTGGCGATTGAGCATATGGGCGGTAAAATGGGAGATCTCGATATCAACCTCATTTTTGCTGATGATGGTGTCAAACCTGAAACTGGAAAGCAGGCAACAGATAAACTGGTTAAACAGGATAACGTCGATTTTGTCGCTGGCTACATTTGGAGCCATGTATTGCTGGCTTCTCGCAAATCCGTTCTTGATGCCGGGAAATTCCTGATCTCGGCAAATGCCGGTCCATCACCCATTGCCGGTAAATTATGCCACGAGAATTTCTTCTCTACATCCTGGCAAAATGACCAGACCCCAATGGCCATGGGAGAAGTGCTAAACCAGCAGGGCGTAAAATCTTTATACATCATGTCACCAAATTATGCAGCCGGTAAAAACATGGTTGCCGGTGTTGAACGGACGTTTAAGGGCAAAGTTTTGGGTAAGGATTTCACCAAATGGCCGGGTCAGCTTGATTTTTCCGCTGAGCTTGCCAAGGCAAAAGCGTCTGGAGCCGATGGTCTTTTTGTATTTTACCCTGGTAAAGCCGGCGGTGCATTTATCAAACAGTACCAGCAGGCTGGCATGAAAGATGTCATGCCGCTTTATACGGTATTTACGGTAGATGGCATTTCCCTGCCTAAATTTCAGGCCGGTAATCTTGAAGGCGTAATGGGTTCACGTGTCACTCAACACTGGGATCCAACATTGGACAATGCACAAAACAAACGCTTTGTTGCAGACTACAAAACCAAGTATGGCAATTATCCTGCGTTTTATGCCGCACAAGCCTATGATTCGATGTTCCTGATCAAATCAGCCGTCGAAGCAGTTGGTGGTGATCTGACAAATATGGATGGCATGCGCACAGCCATGAAATCTGCAAATTATGAGTCAGTACGTGGCAAATATACCTATGGCAACAACCATATGCCGATCCAGAATTTCTATCTTCGTGAAGTGGTTAAAGATAGCGAAGGTGCCTGGACTACCAAAATCGTCAAAACAGTTTTTGAGAATCATCAGGATCCTTATGCTAAAGACTGCCCATTAAAATAACGGCGTGGGTGATACGACTACTAGTTGGCCGGGGAATTCCCCGGCCTATTTTTCTATTTTGATGGAAGCCTGAGCTGTGGATTTCACACTTTTGTTCATCCAGACCATTAATGGCCTACAACTTG
This sequence comes from Hyphomicrobiales bacterium, assembly GCA_024224595.1. Lineage (GTDB taxonomy): Bacteria > Pseudomonadota > Alphaproteobacteria > Rhizobiales > Rhizobiaceae > JAAEMP01. Next base: position 3,856 of record JAAENI010000008.1, on the reverse strand, counting down.
GTTTGCTATTGTTCCTGGTTGCCTCTGGCCTGACACTGGTTTTTGGCATTCTGGATTTCGTCAACCTTGCCCACGGATCAATTTACATGTTCGGTGCATTTATCTGCGCCTCTCTGACATTCTTTTTGGGTAATTTCCTGTGGGCAGTTCTGATCGCGCTGCCAATCGTCGCCATCATCGGTTATCTGATTGAGCGCACAATTGTACAAAGCTTGTATGCCCGAAATCATCTTGATCATGTTCTTGGGACTTTTGGTCTGATTTTGGTACTTGATACGCTCGCTCATTTGATTTGGGGGCCGGCTGGAATTGCTGTGCCTTTGCCGCAATGGCTGAACGGGCGTGTAGAAATTTTTGAAGGTGTCGTTATACCGACATTCCGTCTGCTGATTATTGCGACGGGTTCAGGGGTAGCGCTTGGGCTTTTGTGGCTGGTGAATTACACGCGATTGGGCATGCTAATTCGGGCGGGAGCATCAAACCGCACAATGGTATCTGCGCTTGGCATTGATATTCAATTGTTGTTTGGATTGGTTTTTGCCCTTGGCGCAACACTCGCCGGGCTGGCCGGTATGCTGATTGCCCCGATAACTGAAGCCTCCATCGGTATGGGTGGCGAGATAATCATTACGGCTTTTGTTGTAATTATCATTGGTGGAATTGGTTCGATCAAAGGGGCATTTATTGCCGCCATAATCGTTGGACTAATTGATACGTTGGGGCGGTCATTTCTGGATACGCTTTTCAAGCTGGTGATGAGTATAGAGGCGGCTGAAAGCTCCGCCCCTGCCATTTCAGCAATGCTGATTTATATTTTGATGGCAGCGATCCTGGCTTTCAAGCCTCAGGGTTTGTTCCCGCCTAAAGTGCGTTAGGAAATGGGGGCAATGAATAGAAAACAGACAGTAACCCTCGCCGTAATGGTGGCTCTTGCCGTAATGCCACCGCTCTTTGTCTGGACAGGAAATGCATTTTACCTTGATTTGGCAACCCGCCTTGTGATTCTCGCCATTGCCGCAGTCAGTCTGAACCTGCTGCTCGGCTATGGTGGAATGGCCTCTTTCGGTCATGCAGCCTTCATTGGTATTGGTGCTTACGCTGTAGGTATTCCTGCCTATCACAACACTTATGGTGAATTTGAATTGATCGCGTCCTATAACGGGTTCTTTCAAGTGTTTCTTGCGGTTGCCATAACCGCATTATTTGCCCTGATTACTGGTGTCATTTGTCTGCGCACCAAAGGTGTCTATTTCATCATGATTACCATGGCATTCGCACAAATGGTATTCTATCTGTTTGTATCTTTGGACGTGTATGGTGGCGATGATGGCTTGGTGATAGATACGCGCTCGGAATTTCCATTGATCAATCTTGATAATCCTCTGCATTTGTATTTTCTCTCATTTGCCTCGCTGACAGCGGTGATGTTGATTGTGCGTACCATCACCCGTTCCCAGTTTGGCAAAGTTTTGCAAGGCGCGATGGGTAATGAGGAGCGAATGATTGCCCTTGGATATAATACCTTTGCCTATAAACTCACCGCCTATGTGATTTCGGGTGCAATGTGTGGTTATGCGGGTGCGTTGCTGGGAAATTTTACCACGTTTATTTCGCCTGAAATGATGGGTTGGACACGCTCCGGCGAACTGATGTTCATGGTCATCCTGGGTGGTGCCGGGTCAACTATTGGACCGATTGTTGGATCGGGATTATTTGTACTGGTCGAGGAACTGTTTTCTTCCTACACCATCTACTGGCATTTGCCCTTCGGTATCATGTTGATATTGGTAGTGTTGTTGTTCAGGGGCGGTTTACTGGGATTGATATCCGGCAATTCCAAAAGTGGGGGACATTAGATGGAACCCTTGTTGAGTATATCGGGGCTGACAAAAAGCTTTGGTGGTGTAAACGCTACAAATGATGTTAATCTTGACGTGTCACAAAACGAGGTTCATGCGATTATTGGCCCTAATGGTGCTGGTAAGACGACGCTGATTTCCCAACTATGCGGTACTTTAAAGCCTGATGCAGGCAGCATTGCATTTGAGGGAAGAGACATAACGTCCACACCCGCTTATAAACGAGCCCGGTTGGGAATCACCCGCTCATTCCAAATTACATCACTACTGTCGGCCATGTCGGTGATTGAAAATGTTACCCTTGCTGTTCAGGCGCGAAACAAACACTCATTCCGTTTTATCCGCGCTGCCCATAAGATTGCATATCTTCGTGATGAAGCAATGCTGGCTCTGGAAAAGGTCGGGTTGGCCGACCGTCAAGATGATAACACCGCTGAGCTTTCCCATGGTGAACATCGCCAGATGGAAATAGCGCTGGCTCTGGCAACAAACGCCAGGCTCATGCTGTTGGATGAGCCAATGGCCGGGCTTGGTCCCACAGAATCTGAAAAGATGATTGATATCCTCAGGGGACTAAAATCCACCCACACCATTTTGCTCATTGAACACGATATGGATGCAGTTTTTGCCCTGGCAGATCGAATTTCAGTTCTTGTATATGGCCAAATCATAGCCACAGGAACACCGGACGAAATCAGATCAAATGTCGCTGTCCGTCATGCCTATCTGGGGGATGAGTAATCATGTTGAAAGTTCAGGACCTCATCACCCATTATAGTGGCTCCCAGGCATTGTTCGGCGTCGATTTGGAAATTGAACAAGGTCAGGTTGTGACGCTCCTGGGTCGCAATGGCATGGGCAAAACAACGACAATCAATACAATCATTGGTATTGTGCCGGCAACATCGGGCTCCGTTTCTTTTGATGGGGTGGAACTCGTCGGTCGGCCTTCGTTCAAGAATGCCAATCTTGGCATCGGTTTGGTTCCTGAAGGCAGGCAGATATTTCCCAATTTATCTCTGCGTGAAAACCTCGTTGCAACCGCCAGTAACCATTTGAAAGTTGCCGAACCCTGGACTCTGGAGGGGGTATTCTCCCTTTTTCCGGAACTGAAGGAAAGACTAACCTCTATGGGCAATCTGTTGTCGGGTGGTGAACAGCAAATGCTGGCGATTGGCCGAGCCCTGATGACCAATCCCAAACTACTGGTGCTGGATGAGGCAACTGAAGGGTTGGCACCACTGGTGCGTAAAAAAATATGGCAAGCCATTGCTCAGATACGCGGGCAGGGGGTATCCATTCTGGTCGTTGACAAGAACCTCAAGGACCTGTTGAGAATAGCTGATCGCAATTTTATTATTGAGCGAGGCAAAATCGTTTGGTCCGGGTCATCCCAGCAATTGCGGGATGACAAGGATGCGCTGCACCGCCATTTGGGAGTTTGAATTTGATCGGTGATGCGTTTTCTGCGAGACGGGCGATAAATCCGATTGAACAATCTTATGACATTAATGCCAAAATGCTGCCCGGTGATTTAGGTGCTGCTATTTCAGCATTTGGTAGCAGCAAATTTTATCGCGATTGCTTAGAGCCTTTCATGGTTACATTGAATCGTTTGACGGGTTTTCACGTTTGTCGGCAAGGCATGCTTTCCGCTTTGGTTTGGCGGACCATAAGGAAAGCATAACGATGTCCGACGAGCGAGAAAACCCGCCTTTGCCAAAAACCGGGGTGGGCCAAAGTAGCTCATCTGTAGCGTTGCGAACCTTGCCCGATATTAATATCGCACTGCGTTCCGCGCCTAACCGAGTGAACTAATTTGACTCCATCAAGCGGTTCAATGTAACCAAGAAAGACTCTAGCAGGCTGTCGGACTTGAGCAATTATTGAGAACAGAACTGGAATTGAGGTCGATATTTCGATCATTTGAGGCGAATATCGGGAATATTTAACGAAAATGAGCGAAAAATCGGACCAATATCCAGTTTTGTTAACAG
>JAAENI010000007.1 GCA_024224595.1 Hyphomicrobiales bacterium | reverse complement strand
GAGACGGCCAGCGGGTAAAACTGCTATCTGACAACAAGTAGGTTGCGTGCATGGATTTTCTGACCAGATTTGGAATTGAAAAAAACCGGTTGACATTGCTGGTGATGATCGGGGTGCTGTTCCAGGGTATAGTGACCTATAACGCGTTGCCCAAGCGCGAAGATCCGGCTGTCACCATTCGAACAGCGATTGTCATCGCTCAATTTCCTGGCATGTCCCCAGAACGCATGGAAGAACTTATTGTCGACCCGATTGAGCGTGCGGCGCGCGAGATCGGCGAGATTGAGGACATCAATACCCTTGTCTCGACCGGTTTTACAAAAATTAGCCTGACGCTTTATGAAAATATCCCGACAGAGGATATTGACCGGATTTATCAGGATATTCGCAATAAAATGGCTGATATCCAAAAGGAGCTTCCGAAAGGTACCGTTGGACCTAATGTTAATACAAATTTCGGCGATGTATCGATTGCGACAATTGCGGTAACGGGCGAAGGATTTTCTTACCGTGAGATAAAAGATTCTGCAGACGATTTGCGCAAGGATCTTTACAAACTGGTTGGCATCTCGAAAGTATCGATTTTCGGTGCTCAGGAAGAACGTATATGGCTTGAGATAGACTCTCGCAAACTGGCAACCGTCGGGGTTCAAATCAATCAGGTGCTTGGTGATCTAAGGGCGCAGAACGTTATCTTGCCAGCTGGAGAGCTGGATTTTGACGGCACAACGCTTATCATGGAAGCTAACGGTGATCTGGGCTCCATCGAGGCTATTGGCGATGTGTTGACCAGGGTGGAGGGACTGGCCGGATTCGTGCGCTTGCGTGACTTGATGACTGTGCGTCGGGGTTATATGGAGCCACGTTCAAAACCGGTCTATTTTGACGGTGAACCGGCTGTAATGCTGGGTGTTGAAATGTCGGACAGTCAGGACATTCAGAAAATCGGAAAACTTCTGGAGAGCCGTGTGGCGGCATTTGAACAAAGTCAACCGATTGGAATTTCCTATCGCTTCTCAACCAGGCAGGAAGTTGCGGTAACCGCTTCTATTATCAGCGCTCTGATCAATGTCGGGCAGACATTTGCAGTTGTTGTGCTGGTGATGTTGCTGTTCCTTGGCCTGCGCGTTGCAATTATTATCGCCTGTATTGTGCCATTTGCAATAATGTTCGCCCTGATTGGGATGGCCCCAATGGGGGTTGATGTGCACCAGATATCAATCGCTGCGGCCATT
>JAAENI010000006.1 GCA_024224595.1 Hyphomicrobiales bacterium | reverse complement strand
CGGAAATGGGCTCCATTCATATTAACCTGGTGAAAATAGAGACATGACAACAGCAACAGCCAGTGAGACGCACGGCTTCCAGGCAGAGGTTAAACAGCTTCTGCACCTGATGATTCACTCCCTGTACAGTAATCGCGAGATTTTTCTCCGGGAATTGATATCCAATGCATCGGATGCGGCGGACAAGCTGCGCTTTGAGGCGATAGCTGATGAAAAACTGATTGAGGATGAGACGGGTTTCTCAATTCGCATCGATATTGATTCTGAAGCCAGGACGATCAGCATTACTGATAATGGCATTGGCATGACACATGATGATGTCATTAAACAGCTGGGTACGATTGCCCGCTCCGGAACCAATGAATTCCTGCAGGAAATGTCGGCTGATTCAAAGAAAGATGCAAATCTGATTGGACAGTTTGGTGTTGGCTTTTATTCTGCATTTATTGTTGCCGCCAAGGTAGAGGTGTTCACGCGTCGCGCCGGGACACCAACGGAGGAAGGTGTTCACTGGACTTCTGATGGTGACGG
>JAAENI010000005.1 GCA_024224595.1 Hyphomicrobiales bacterium | reverse complement strand
CTCACGCTCATTGGACATTTAGAGGTCCGACAGCATCCGGTCGAAAAGTGAGCGACCCCGAAATTGGGGAGTATTTGTTGATAGGTTCAATGCTTAGGTCTGCTTCTGTGAGTGCGTCGTAACAATGGAATTGCGCAATTTATTTTTGCAGTTGCGAACACTGAAATCATTCGGTGGTAAAGAGGGCTCGGTGTCGACCTTGCGTTGAGCTCCGACCCACATCTGGTGGTTGTTAACGCCTAATGTGTAGAGCGCAAAAACGGTCGTTTTTGTCCTACCTGACCAGAGACCGAAAAACTCCACTTCCCGACGGGGCAAAACACCCGATCAAAACTGCGATACCCTTTTGCCGGTTTTGGCAGACATGGAATATTTGGCTGCCGGCCCTGAGGCTGATTAGAGGGAACCATTACCCGAAGAACTATCCCTGCTGATTTCCCCACCGGCCAGCCGGGCCTTGCCGGAACCGCGTCGAATTACCGCAGGTTGTGTTTTGCCCTCATGCGGTTTGTCCCCGGCAGATTTGGCCGTCGATTTACCGGCAGGTTTTGCTTTTGGTTTTGTCATTGTTATTCAAGCCTTTAATACAATTGTTCAGGCGTGATTATTTGCCATTGTCATACCGGTTACAATACACAAATGCATATATGCAAATAATATACATGAAAACACAAGTATTCCCCATTAACCCTGTTGCTATTTTTTTTAGCGAGTTACCATAATAACCCACATCACCATACAATCCAGAGTGGTGGTTGGTAAATAGTGGTTGACCAGTTCGATGAGTATGCCGGAATTCATCAGGATCAAGTCAGTCCGCATTGAGGTAGTGTCGACAAAGTGGAGTTGTTAATCGGTGGTTAGTAATCCGGGCGTTCATTCAAACGAAGAACTGCATGCTCCTCCCGGGAGGCAGGGTGACCGGGATTTGCCTGGTGTTGTTCCTGATCGGGAAACCGGGAATGGATGGCCAGATCCTATAAGCGCCAAAGCTTCCAGCGGCAGAATTCAATATACTGCGCCGCGGCAGGGGCAGCGTCTACCGGATAATGGTGAGGGAAGCACTTGAGAGACAAAAGGGAATATTACCCGGGCCACCAACACGAAGGTCGAAGAAAGTGAACGTGCTGAATTTAGTGTATTTGGCAAATCATTACCGTAATTCCGACAATTCCATGAAACAACAAATGCGATTCAGGCTGCTAGTCTATGGAATGTTCTTCGGAAGCGCCGCGGAGGTTTGGCAGGGCTGTTCAACGCTAATTACTTGTATCGGTATTTTAGAGGTCTGTTG
>JAAENI010000004.1 GCA_024224595.1 Hyphomicrobiales bacterium | reverse complement strand
TTTGTCAGGTTGGAAAACACATCAATGACAGTAAACAGATGCCCCCAGATGAACTTCAAGATGGAAATCTCAACACTGTCAGTGCAGTTGGACGAAAACCCGAAAATCATGGGTGACTATAAATTCAGGCTAACGGCTTATCTTCCTGAGCCAATTTGGAAACAGGCGCCGCACCCATTTTCTTCAGCGTCTCTGGATCAACAAGACGAGTGATCAACGGATGAATGCGAAGATCTCCCTCTTTGACAATCTGCCTGAAATTCGCAATCACAGATGTGGTGAGTTTCTGATTCGGGGCGATCACATCAAACAGCCAGTTAATGGACCCGGATGTCCACTCGTCTGTCCCCAAACGCACGGGGAACACACCAGCTTTAATCTGCTCCCGGATTTTCGCATCAACCTCTTCAGAAACAGAAGCCCAGATGGCAATGCCCGATAGTGAATCAAGCGATGGCGTATCATCATTTGTACTGGCAGATGAAGCAATCGCCACACGATCCCTGACCAGCGGTTCCAGCAATATATGATTGAGATCGAGCAGGGAAAGACTGCGGTAGCGTGGAAGTGCCATCATGGCGAGCGCTACCTTGCCAAAAGTTTCATGTACTTTTGTACGAACCTGTGAGATCTTCTCCAGCATCGCCGGATCAAGCTGAGGCGATGCGGCATCATCATTGTTTTGTGAATTGGCACCATTTCCTTTGCCATTCGCAGATTCTGACGCGGTATTTTTTGATTTTTTCTTTATTGAATTTGATGGGCTCTTTGCCATGCTACACTCCCTGTAAACGCTTGTTCGATGACAGCTTTTTTATTGCCTATATAGATGAAGTGAGAATTGGATCAATTGTTTGTTTTTCTTTTAGCCACAAATCTAAAGCTTTCACAGAATTTGTTCCTGGCGCTTTCCTATTAAAATATTTCGCCTTTTTACACGCTATCGAACTGCCAAGTTATTGATTATTGGAGATTTTCAACGCTCATTGACACGCTGGATATTGCAGGTTCAGTTTATCACTGCTTTCAAATGTCAGGTTTTTTATTTCGAAATATTCGAATTCATCTACATCAACCTCCAGTTGAGCCAATACTATCCCTACGCCATCGCTATCATGAACAATATCCGGAGTGCCTGACATGGTTTTGGAATTACGGTGACGGTTTACCAAATACACTTAATTACTCCCTTTTTTGTCAACGAATCACACTGACACCCGACCAAATGCACCAAACAATCCAACCCTGACATCTGGGCAATCACCCGCTTCAACCCTCGTCTCATCAATCAGATTCCACCGTCGGTCCGTCTTTCTTCACCACCAGCTTCTCCAAAACCTCCGGATCAACCACCGCACTGACCACCGATGCAAGGCTACGTTCCCGCCATCTGCTACCTGCCTGAAATTAGCCAGCACCGCCGTTGCCGCCTGTCTGTTGGGGGCGACAACGTCGAGCAGCCAGAGGCGATCACCCGATTCCCATTCTTCCGGTTTTAAACGAATTGGAAGCACAGCATTTTTAATCTGTTCTTTGATTTTGTCTTCAACTTCCTCATTGACCTTCGCCCAATAAGCCAGCCCTACCATTTGCCCCTGCTCCAGACCGTCTGTCGGTTTGGCGCTGGCAATGGCAATGCGGTTGCGCATTAATGGTTCTGTCACCAGATGCTCAAGATCAGCAATCGATTGATGGCGATAACGAGCCGTGCTCATCAGCGAGATCACCACTTGTGAAAACGTGGCAGAAAACCGTGTGCGCATGGCGTTGATTTTTTCGGCAACTTCAGGAGAAACTGCCGGGTCAGTTGCACCTGTTGCACCAGCTTGCTGTTTTGAGTTCGCGTCAACAGCAGCGCCAGAGTCGTCACCAACCCCGGAACCCGACTTCGTCTTGACCATATTTTACCCCCTGATAAAATTTTTTGCAGAACAAAGACTTATAATCAGGGTTTGGAACTTGAAGGCAGCCAACCATAACCACCCCGGATGCCACCCACATTGTGGTTATATGTCGATATTGCGTTAAACAATTTTTGCAAAATTTCCGCAAAAGATACAATCCCCAATATGAGGGAATTGACAATCTGCGGTTTTTCAGAACGTATCTGAAATTCCGCTATTCATTTCCCAATTCCTTCCAGCATCAGCAGCAAAACAGACAATGCGCGCGCCGGAGGCGAACTCGACATACAGATCCGTATAAGTATCACCACTGGCGCTATCAACCCGTGTTTCTTCACCACCACCCCAGACATAATCCACCATCGCACCAGTGGTGCCAGTGGCTGACAATTGATTGTTGGTGACGCTATC
>JAAENI010000003.1 GCA_024224595.1 Hyphomicrobiales bacterium | reverse complement strand
ATTGAGAACAGAACTGGAATTGAGGTCGATATTTCGATCATTTGAGGCGAATATCGGGAATATTTAACGAAAATGAGCGAAAAATCGGACCAATATCCAGTTTTGTTAACAGTGATTGTGCAAGTCCGACAGACTGCTAGAATGACTACCTATGCGCTAATCGCTCCAAATCCGCTTTATTTTAGTCAAACAAAGAAATGTGTTGAAGCCTGATAGGCTCTAAAGATTGACGACTTCTGCCAAGCCTTGTTCTTCAGCCAGTCTGGCCGCAGTATTGGCTACTGCCAAATCCTGTAATCCCACACCTGTTCCGTCGAATACAGTGATTTTGCCATCACTGGTGCGGCCAGGATGATCGCCGGTAATGACGTTGCCAATCGGAATAATATCAACTTCCTGTTTAAGACCCGCAATCACTGCGTGTTGCGCTTCGCCAATGGTCGTCGATTGAGCAACTTCATCAGTAAACAGCGTTGAAGAGGCAATTAGTTGAGGATCGACTTCCTGTTTGCCTTTGGTATCTGTTCCCATACAGGCGATGTGGCAGCCAGGCTTGATCCAGTCTTTCATCAATAGTGGTTCATGAGCCGAAGTTATGGTGATGATTACATCAGACTGATTGCCAAGCTGCTGACGATCGACGGCCTCAAACGGCAATCCGGCTTCCGCAGCAATTTCAGCCAGCACCGACAATTTTTCTGATCTAAGATTCCAGCCAATAACTCTCTCAAATTTCCGTTGCTCCAGGGCTGCGCGCAGTTGGAAAGTTGACTGATGACCGGCACCCAGCATACCAATTGTTTTTGCGTCCCGGCGGGCAAGATGTGCGATTGAAACAGCACTGGCAGCAGCCGTTCGCACAGCCGTCAGATAATTGCCGCCAACTAGTGCGCTGAGTTGACCGGTGTCCGGATTAAAAAGAAATATGGTTGATTGATGGTTGGTCAGGCCTTTTTCCATATTGCCCGGCCAGTAACCCCCGGATTTTAAACCCAGGGACAAGCCGGCGCGGTCAAATCCTGATTTAAATCCATATAAGGCATCGGCATATCCGATAGCTTCCCGGATCACCGGAAAGTTATAGGCATCACCCTTTGTCATAGCTGAGAAAACGGCTTCCACCGCCTTAAATGCGTCGGAGCGAGCGATAACTTTCTTACAGATTTCTTCGTTTACAACAAGCATTTCTAAGCTTCCTAATAAGCCAGACCACGGGCAGTAATTGGCCAGATCAACTCAACCTTGCCGTTTCGCACGCCAACATACCAGTCGTGAACATTGCAAGTAGGATCGCAATGGCCTGGGATCAGTTTTAACTTGTCATTGACTTTGAGCTTGCCTTGCGGATCAGCAATTACGCCGTGTTCATCAGAGCATTTGATGTACTCGACATCATCGCGACCAAATATTACCGGCAAACCGGAATCGACGCTTTGGGCTTTCAGTCCGGCATCACAAATTGCCTTATCAGTTTTTGAATGAGACATTACTGAAGTCAGGATGAACAGGGCATTTCCAAATTCTGAAATGGGAAGATCATCCTTATCAAGAATTCGTTGATAATCAGCATCCATGAAAGCGTACGAACCGCATTGCATTTCATTGAAGACACCGGAATTTCCCTCAAAATAGTAGGAGCCAGTACCTGCGCCGCCAACGATATCACAGCTGATTCCTTCAGCACTCAGCATGGCAACACTTTCACGAACCTGATCAATCGCCTTATCGTAGTGGCCCTTGCGTTCTTCAAAATCATGAACATGCTGGGCGGCGCCCTGATAGGCCTGAATGCCGGAAAATGTTAAACCATCTGCGCCAACAATGGCTTTTGCCAAATCAACTACTGGTTGCCCGAATTGAACTCCGCAACGACCTGCGCCACAATCAATCTCGACCAGACAATCAATGTTGGTTGCGTGTTTGAGGGCTGCTGCGGATAATTCAGCGACATTTTCCAAGTCATCTACGCAAACAATTGTACGGCTGGTGATGTTTGGCAATCGGGCCAGGCGGTCAATTTTTGCCGGGTCTCGCACCTGGTTAGATACCAGAATGTCTTTTATACCGGCTCTCGCAAAAGCTTCAGCTTCCGAGACTTTTTGGCAACAGATCCCAACTGCATCCCCATGTTCAATCTGATAATGGGCGATATCGGCCGATTTGTGCATTTTCCCGTGAACACGATGTCGAACACCCATTTGCTGACATAGGTCACGCATCGTTGCGACGTTTTTCTCCATTGCATCCAGATCCACAACCAGACATGGTGTCTGGATATCAGCTTCATTCATGCCAATTGCTGCGGGAATATTATAGCCGACTTCAAGTTCCTCCGACTTAGTAAAGATACTCATTTCATATTCTCCTTTTATGGCTTAAGCCATGTTCCACGGCAGCTTGTTCAAGTCGACATTTCCACCGGTAATAATGACGCCGACACGTTTGTCGGCAAATAATTCCTTGTTCTTGATAATTGTCGCCAGTGGAACCGCACTGGAAGGCTCCATTACTATTTTCATTCGCTGCCAGGTCAACATCATCGCATCAATTATTTCCTGTTCACTTGCCAATAATATGTCTTCAACATAATTGGAAACAAAATGCCATGTCAGGTCCTTCAATGGTACTTTCAGACCGTCTGCGACGGTATTGGGAGCATCATCGGCTATAATATGGCCCGCTTTGAAAGAGCGATATGCATCATCAGCATTTCTAGGTTCTGCTGCATATATTTTCAGGTCAGGGGCAATATTAGATACTGTCAGACAGGTGCCTGAAATCATTCCTCCTCCGCCAATCGGGGCAATGATTGCGTCCAGACCGTCAATGTTCTCAATTAATTCCCTGGAACATGTCGCCTGGCCACAAATCACACGGGGATCATTATAGGGATGCACAAAATCAGCACCTGATTGGGCAACGATCTGGGCAAAAACTTCTTCACGTGATGATGTACTTGGTTCGCATTCAACAACGACACCACCATACCCTTTGACAGCTGCTTTTTTTGCATCAGGTGCGGTTCTGGGCATTACAACCGTTACCGGAATATTGCGACGTCCGGCAGCGTAGCTTAATGATAGAGCATGATTTCCGGAAGAATGGGTCGCCACACCTTTCGAAATTTTATCTCCGGAAAGCCCAAATACCGCATTGCAGGCGCCACGAACTTTGAATGCACCGGCTTTTTGAAAGTTTTCACATTTGAAGAAAAGCTGTGCACCAGTCAGTTCATTCATGAATGAACTGGTCAAAACCGGAGTTTGATGAATATAGGGCTTGATGCGTTGCTCAGCTTCAAGCACGTCGTCAAAATTTGGAATGATCATATTATGCGTCCAACCTTTTCCAAGCCGCTTTGGATTGAACCAATTTGGTGATGGTTCGATAGTATTCCTGTGCTGCGGCGACACCCGAACCCAGTTTGATTGGATAGGATAAATCTACCATGGCCATTTCTATTGCTGAAAGACCTGCCAAAACCATCACATCGGTTAATGAGCCCAAATGGCCTATACGAAATGCCTTGGTATTCATCTCGCCAAGACCAATGCCAAATGAAACATTGTAATTGTTATAAGCATGATTGGTCAAAGTATTACTGTCAAATCCGTCGGGTGTATAGATTGCGCTGACAGTATCGGAATAAAGATCAGGTGTTCTGGCACAAAGATTCATGTTCCATGCGCCTACAGCCTTTCGGACGCCTTCCGCCAGTCTGAAGTGGCGGGCGAATACGTTTTCCAACCCTTCTTCAAACAACATGTCCAGGCTTGTGCGCAAACCCATTAATAATTGAAAAGGTGGAGTGTAGGGAAAACCACCATTGCTATTTGCATTTTTCATATCGCGAAAATCAAAGAAGCAGCGCGGACAATTGGCTGTTTCCATTGCAGCAAGTGCCTTTTGACTTACGCCAATTATGGCCATGCCAGTGGTTAGCATGAATCCCTTTTGTGAGCCGGAAACTGCCAGATCAACACCCCATTCATCCATTCTGAAATCCATTGATGCCAGTGAACTGACACAATCGACATAGAGCATGGCCGGATGATCGGTTTGGTTTATTGCTTTTCTGAGCGCGCCAATATCGCTACGGACCCCTGTTGCAGTTTCATTATGGGTTGCCAACACGGCCTTTATCTCATGATCGGTATCAGCAGCAAGTCGCTCGCCATAGAGGTCCGCTGGTGCCCCGGTACCCCATTCGCACTCTATGATTTCCACATCGAGATTATGACGCTGGCACAAATCAATCCAGCGGTGGCTGAACATGCCGT
>JAAENI010000002.1 GCA_024224595.1 Hyphomicrobiales bacterium | reverse complement strand
GCATAAATAATAACGCACTCGTCGTCTTCCGGCAAAACATCCCCGGCAGGCTCAATATCGGTCACCGGCGAAACAAAAAAACGAACGGACTGATCGTCGGTGTTGGGCAATATCATTTCGACGGGTTCAATCCGCCCTGCGCCAGCAAGTGCAGCTTTCACCACTTTTTTTAGAGACTTTCGATCGTCTCTGGCTACGAGCTTGGTGTATTTCAGACCAATCCCGCTTTTCGAATTATCCTTGATGCGAAGAGCATCAGAAAACAGCCGCTGAAATGGCGCATTGGTTCTGACGATAATTCCATCTGTATTGACGGCGGCAATGGCCATCGGGTTATTATTGAAAAACCGGGTAAAGCGCACTTCAGATGCGCGCAGTTCATCTTCGCTGTCGCCAACCACGCCACGATTGATAACCAGCGTACGCGTATCACCCGGGGCACCATCTATAGAAAACGGAACCTTGTGATACAAGCGAACAGGCAGGCTTTTGCCATCACTTTTCAATAGATCAAGATCAATGATAGCGGTGGTGATATTTTCGTCACCGGGTTTAATTGAATCCAGCAATGCCATGCCTTCGCCAACCACAATATCGCGCAAATTGATGGAACCTGCCTGAAATCGAACCAGATCGATGCCCAGCCAATCAGCGAGTGTCGCATTAATATACAACAAGGCACCTTGCTGGTCGCTGGAAAAAAACCCGGCGGGTGCATGATCCAGGTAATTAATGGCATTTTGCAGATCCTGAAATGCGTTTTCCTGTTTGCGCCGGTCAATGGTGACATCGGAGGCCTGCCATACGGTCAACGGTTTCTTGAAACCCGCTGTCGCCATCGGTCGCGAACGCAATCGAAACCAACGCGCGCCCTCTTCATTGGATCTCAACCCTGAAGAAAGGCGGAATTCTTCTACACTCACTTCCCCCTCCTTTGCCCGGTTAGCCATTCGATAGACAACCTCTGATGCTTCAGGCTGTTTCGAAAATACCGATTCAATCGACAAGACTTCATCAACAGTCTTGGCATTAATCATAGAAGCATAAGCCGCATTCGAATAAATGATACGCCCCATTTCATCGGTTACCATCAAACCGGAATCCATCTCATCAACCAGAGAGCGGGCAAAGTCATCAGCATCCCGCTTGGTTGAAATCTGAATGAACCCCATTACCAGAAAAAACAGGAACATAACCCCGGTCATGGCCAGCAGACCCAGAGCAACCAAAACCATTGGCGCAGCTGGATTATTTCCTTGCAGATATAACAGCCATCCACCGGCAACCATCAGGATAAATCCCAGCAAAAACATTCGCCAGAGACCGGCACGCTTGTCACTGCGGTTAATAACTGTAGGCTTGGTCTCAGAGACCTGCAGATTTTTGCTCATTCACATTACCCGTCACAACCGATTGAATTCCACACATAAATGAATCACATGCTTGACTTGAAATACATGCTTATCATAATTGTAAAGATATTATTGCAGATTTTGAGAATTTGGACATTCCCAGGCGATGTTTAAGAGTCTGTTCAGAAATGCACAACCGGAAATGCCGAGTTTTTGAATTATATTGGGATATAAAACAGTGCGGGACGTAACGTTTCTATTCCTATACCCAAATAGCCATGGGCTTGCACAGGAATCAGATCATTGCCTGCAGAAATGGCGGATATCAACGGTCAAGATTTGTGCAATATGTGCAATATCAGACAGATATTCCCGTGCGCGAATAGTTAATGTTGAATTTTTGGTCTAATGTGTTGATTGATCAGACTGACACTGCAAAAAGATGACAAAACTGCACTACGATAAGGTATAAAGGAAACCTTCTGATGGATTTAGTGACTGGCGTATTCATTGATTCTTTTCCGGCTTCCGTGAAATTGATCATAGTGGCGCTCATATTGGTAGCCATTCTGGCTTTGGCTGTTTGGGTTATGCGTTGGTTTTTCAACAGGGTAGCCAAATCGAACAATCAAAACACTGCCTCCAGACTAGTTATCGTTAGTGCCACCAATATTGATAGTCACCGACGGCTAGTGCTGATCAGACGAGATGATGTCGAACATCTGGTAATGATCGGTGGTGCGAGTGATGTATTAATCGAATCAAATATCGACAATGCTTTCCATTCACCCATGGCTTACCAGCAAACCGCTCAGGAAGATTCATCAACTTTAGAGCAATATCCGGAAGATCCCATTTTACAAGTATCTGAATTCGATGATATTTTTAGTCCGACGGACACAGCTGAACTCACAAAAGAAACACCCGGTCAACCACAAGTGGCAAACTCCTGGAGGGATAAGGCAGGAATTGCCACCGTTTTGGCAACGGCAAGTCAGGATACAGATCAATCTGACGATGGCGCAGTCAGCTCCCAAACCTCAACTGTTAGTGCGACACATCAAGCGGAAGAAGATACATTTTCAAGGCTAGCCAGCGTGCTTGATGCGGAATTGGCAAAAAGTCCCAATTTTGCCGAAGAAACTCAAGATACAATTCCCCCCTCGCTGAGTTCACCAGATGCATCAATTGAGGCAGATGGATCGCACAACAACGATCATAATGAAACTGCTGAATCTCCTGCACCTCCAGACAAACATGCGATGGAAGACGAGATGCAGCGGTTACTCAACGAGTTGACGGGTGAGAAAACCTGATCAGTAGGAGCTGGGAATTTGGGTGAATTAGACCCTATCCTGGTTACATCGTACCGTTTGATCGAGTCAAATCGGTTCATTCGGTCAAGAGCGGAACTCAGCGCGATTTTTTATCGTGTAATATTCACAACGCAGCAGATGGGATGATTTAGCCCACCAAAGGCGGGTTTTCACGCCTGCCGGACATCGTTATGTTTTCCTTGTGGTCCACCAGACCAAGGCAAAGACCATGCCTACCGGCAAACATGAAAGGATCTAGCAGTCTGTCGGACTTGCACAATCACTGTTAACAAAACTGGATATTGGTCCGATTTTTCGCTCATTTTCGTTAAATATTCCCGATATTCGCCTCAAATGATCGAAATATCGACCTCAATTCCAGTTCTGTTCTCAAT
>JAAENI010000001.1 GCA_024224595.1 Hyphomicrobiales bacterium | reverse complement strand
GATGGTATAGAGACGGTTTCACAAAGCCAGTCGGGCGTGCATTTTGACATGGACGGGGATTATTTCCGTGAACAGACCGGCTGGGTATCAAGCGATGATGGCTTTCTGGCACGCGATATCAACGGCAATGGCGTATTCCCTGCGTGGCAGAGCAAGCAAGCGAAGCTTGTGCAAGCTCGTGAACGCGCGTTCAGGCGGATGCCTGAACAAGGATTGATAAATGATGATATTACTGAAATGTTCGGCGCGCCGGCCAATGACAATGGATGCAAGATGAGGAGGGTTGCTTGATGGCGATCATCAATGAAAAAGACGAGCAAAATCCGGAAAATAGCCGGACGATTGATACCGATACCGGGGTTTATCTCAAATTGGATGCACATGATATTAGAGATAGAGAATACTATTTCTCTTTATATGATGGGGATAAAATCATTGAGATGATTAGCTACTGTTCCTGGGAGATCGATGAAGAAAACAAAATTATGCGTAATTGCCATCACGTTGGGAAAATATTTTTTTTAGGAACCGCGATCAGAATAAACTACCTAACACTTATACGAAATATTTTCTCGGAACATGGCAGGAGTTTTAAATCCATAGAGCGGCGTGGGGAATATAAAGAAATCACAAAAACCGATTTTAAAAATGGTGTTGAGCAACAGATTTTGACTTGGGAGGAACAGTGAAGTGGCTGATTTAATTGATATTCCTCTGGTCAGTGAATGGCTCTCGTTTTCTGAGGGGAAACAAAATTCCAGTGCGTTATTTTCCGATTTTGTGCAGCAAAACCTTACTGCAGGAAATGTCGATGTTCCTGGTAGTACAGCAACAGCAATTTATAGCGGCCAGGTGAATGGAAAGCCAGCATACCAAATTGCCAATGATCTTGCCGACCGAAGTGGGGGACAACTAAGAATACTGGATAAAACTGACATTGGTAAGTTTCTATTGAACATACTGGATGAAGGGAACAGCGAAGCCCGATCAGCGTTAGGCTTCGAGCCGGAAACTGGCTTTGTTGATCATCAGTTTGAGGCTGCCTCGGCGAAATTTGCAATTGAGACAAAGGGCCCAGTCATAACAATTACCCCCGAAGCAAATGAGTTTCGGATGGATGGAAGTAAAGTCACATATTCTGCAGTCGAAGTTGATAACCTTCTCAAGTCTGGTGCGACGACTATCAACGGTCGCCCGCTTGCTGAAATTAAGGCGGATGTGGACAAGCTTGGTGGGCCAGATTCAAACGCAGGAAGAGCCTTTGCCAAATCCCAGTTTGATGGTGATTTTGCTCGGATTGTTGCACAGGGCACAGATAACAGCCTACAGATTGGACCTCGCGGAGCAGCGCTCGATCTGGATGCGGATACCCGAGCTAAATTGGGCATCGGTAATTTGTCGTTTGATCCGGCAAGTGGTGCAATAACCAGCCCGCAATCAAGTTTAACAGACAGTTTGAAAGCATCAGCAGCACGTGGCCTTGCGGCAGAAACTGCATTTTTAGGAAGTACTGATAACCCTGCCAAGGCTTTGTCTGCTGTCGGATTGGATTTAGGATCGGAGTCTGCAGAATTTCGTGCCATACGGGATGATGTCGTGCAGGGTATTGATAAACTTGAAAGTGATGACTGGAGAGTTGTTCGAAATTTTGATGGTCTTGTCGACAAAGTCAAAAACGCGGACATTAAGTTCTTTGCAGGATGGGCTTCGGGACTATTCGAGAAATTCAAAACCTCCTCTGTTGATGTTTTCAAAAATGCCACTGATGATATCAAAGGTGGCTCTGTAAGGCTGCTAGATACGCTTAAACGGTTTTCGATTGATGATAATGGCACTGTCCGGATTCCGGAATTATCTTCATTCAAGGAAGTTACGCCTGATATTGCCGGGAAAGCCCTGGGTTTAGCCGGTGCTGCGGCATTTGGAATTCTAAAATTTCACACGGCGGCTGTCAAATACGGTGGAACGGGTACGCCGGAGTTTCAAGATTGGCTAAAAGGCGAAGCAATAGGAGCTGCGATTGGTTTGCCTATTGCTGCAGGCGCGCTTTATATGGCTGCAGGCAGTCCACTTGGTATGGCCGTTTTGATTGGTGGTGGAGCGCTGCTTACCTATTTCGAAGTGAAAGGTATTGTTCAGGATATTGTTGATAACAAGGATAAGTATGCTGATGGCTCATTGATTGTTTCTTTTGCGGAAGGGGCACTTTCGATTTTCGAGTTTATCGAAAAGAAATTCGAGCCGGTTATCCAGATGGGCGCCCGGATAATTGAGGCATTTGCAGAAGGGCTTGAGATTGCAGTGATAAAACTGGCAGAACTTGCCCTGCCGGAAATGAAGCTCGTTGGCGGTATTGCTGCTGATTTTGTCAGCGAAGAAGGTGAATGGCTGATCGGATTTGATGCTGCAACACTGATCGGCAGCACAGCAAACGACACACTTATCCATACTGGAGCAGGAGAAGTTCTTGGCCTGTCTGGAGATGATATTCTTGTTGGATTGTTTCCCGACTATATCGAACAGGGTACTGCGATTGGCGCTGAGCCTGCAGAAGGTGAAGAAGATACCCGGCCTGTCGCCGAAACCAACCTTCGTCTGACACTGAACGGCGGCGAAGGCGACGACTATTTGATTGCCCTCGGTGGCACCGGTGCCATCCTTGTTGGTGGCGAGGGGCGGGATTTTCTCTTCAACACCTCGTTCAAGGGCCAGATGTATGGTGATACGATTGACGGGGTTGGGCAGTCGACTTCGGGCACTGAAGATTCCGACGTCTTCTGGTACTGGCCTTCGACATTCATCATGGATGCGCAGCCTAATGATATTTTGCAGATGTTTGGCTGGCCGTTGCTGGGCGGGTCCAATTCGGTGGCGGGGATATATGCCGGTGACGGGT